>CBFGYO010000109.1:0-13780 GCA_965652975.1 uncultured Chitinophagaceae bacterium
TACGCAACGCATTGTTGGTTCTTGGTTCGGCCATGCCTGATTCAAGACGCATGTTTGGCAAAAAAGAAGATGTAGATCCGATTCGGTTTCTTATAGGCTCTGCAATGGCCTGGGGTGGTAATCCTGAAAAGGAAGCTACTTATATAAATGTTACGCCTGAAAAGAATGATGGTAAAACGGTACACAGGCTTACCGTAAGGGACGTACCGGTAGATGGTTTCTGGTCCATCAGCCTCTATAATGAACAGGGCTATTTCGAAGCGAATCCGCAAAATGCTTATTCTCTCAATAATCTTACTGCAAAGAAAGATGCTGATGGATCAATAACGATCCAGTTTGGAGGCTGCGATGGAAAAGTGGCGAATTGCCTGCCCATTATGAAGGGTTGGAATTATATCGTAAGACTTTATCGTCCGCGGCCAGAAGTTGTAAAGGGTGAGTGGAAATTTCCGGAGGCGAAACCTCAATGAGAAATGTGAAAATGGGGATCCCGATAGTGATCGGGGGTGGAATAGAAGAACAACCAAAACAATGTCAAAGTCACTATTAACTCGATCGATAGGTAATGCAAACTAAATTTTTATTAATCATTTTAATTTTTATCAAATGAAGAAGATCTTAATACTGGCTTTGCTTGGCATGGCCGCGTTGGGAACAACAGCACAATCTTTAAGGGCAAATGCTTATGCGGGATATGTGTTTGATGATTCGTTTGAATCATTCTATTCCACAAATGATTATTACACTGGAACCATTAAAGGAAGTTTCCAATACGGAGTTGGCCTCGAGTACGTGGTGCAAAAAAGGTATGGTATCGAAGTGCTATGGCTTCACCAGTCTACTACGGCGCCTATTACTTTCCAGCGAGGCGTAGTAAACCCTGTCACTACACGTGTATTTGATGTAAACCAGGATTATATCATGCTTGGTTTGCAGAGTGTGGTGCCACATCCAAATGGCAAGATTGAAGGCTTTGGTGGAATACTCGGCGGTGTGGCGCTCATTAATGTAGAAGATCCGGAAACAAGCCGTGAAGCTTCTACCGACAAGTTTGCATGGGGCGCAAGGCTCGGAGCAAATTTTTGGGCGACTGAAAAAATAGGTATCAAACTACAGGCGCTATTGCTTTCTGTAGCCCAGGCTACAGGTGGCGGATTGTATTTTGGTACAGGCGGATCAGGCGTTGCGGTGTCCAGCTATTCTACCATCTACCAGTTTGGATTAGGTGGGGGATTGGTGTTTCGTTTTGGACAATCAACAAAGGCTGCGGAACCGACAAGGAGTTATTAGTATTTAGGCTATAAGCTGCAAGCTGCAGGCTACAAGCTAAGGGTATAGGGCATTCGTATAAGAAAGTTATGACGTGGTAAATATTTTTAAAATACTTGCTGCCCTGTGGATTCTTGCCGGTCATGCACATGCGCAGGAACTTGAGCCGCGATTATATGGGGCACTCCCTACGAAAATGAACGCGCTGGGATTGGCTTATGGATTGTCGACAGGTAATGTAGTTACAGAACCGACATTGCCAGTACAGGGGCTAAAGATTACCGGGCATAATGTGAGTGCAGTGTATATACGCACATTTGGTATTGCCAAACGTCTGGGACGCGTACAGTTGACAGTGCCTTCTTTGTTTTTGGCTGGAAAGGCGAAACTAAATGGTGTAGATACATCATTAGCCAGGGGAGGATTGGGTGATATACGCCTTCGCTTTAGTGTAAATGTACTTGGTACGCCCGCCTACGAAAGAAAAGACTTTGTCAAGTATACGGAGAAAACTATCGTAGGGGTAAGTATTGTAACCAGTATTCCCACTGGCTTGTATTATAATGATAAGCTCGTGAATGTGGGTGCCAACCGGTGGGCGTTTAAACCGGAGATCGGCGTTTCAAAAAAAATTGGCAGGGTATATACAGAAGCATTTTCAGGTATCTGGTTTTACATGAAGAACAAAGATTACTTAAAAGGAAAAACGCTGGAACAACAACCTGTATTCAGCTTGCAGGCACATACCACTTATTATTTTAAAAATAAAATGAGTGTAAGCGCAAGCGGCACCTGGTTCAACGGGGGTAAGACAATAATAGATAATGTGGAGGCCGGCGACCAGCTCGACAACTGGCGTGTAGGCGGCACCTGGTCCGTACCTGTAGGTAAAGGCCAGTCACTTAAACTCCAGGTGCATACCGGGGCATTTACCAGCAAAGGGTTTGATTACGACATGGCGTTGATTGTATACCAGTATGTATTTTTTTAGGTATTCGCTATTGACTACACAATATGATTCGCGTGAGAAATAGATAGTGAATGGAAGTTACTCATGCAAGGAGACTGATTTAACTAGTTAATTATTTATTATGAAAAGAAAGAGCTTGAAAACATTTTCTGCATTAGTTGTGTCGTCGCTAATATTGTTATGCTCCGTGCAGAGCCACGGGCAGGCCATTGGTTCGGCGCCTCCAAAAGACAGCATCACAACGTGGAAGTGGAAATTTTTATTAGAACCATACCTGATGTTTGCCAATATGAAAGGAACGATAGGTCTGGGTAATCTTCCCAATTCCGAAGTAGATAAGGACGCGTCTGAGATATTTGAGAATCTCAAGTTTGGCGCGATGATATATTTCGAAGCTTATAGTCCCAAATGGGCATTAAGCTCCGACATGCTATATATGAAGCTCGGAGCAGACATTGCGCCCAATAATATCATCAATTCTGGCAAAGCCGAAGCAAAGCAACTTGGCTGGGAGATTGCCTTGCTGCGAAGAATACTTCCCTTCCTCGAAGCGGGTATCGGCCTTCAGTTAAACTCCATAAAATCTGAACTGCGTCTTAACATCAATACATTGAGTGGTCCACAGGATCACAGTCGTGAGATAAGTGAAACATGGCTTGATCCCATGATTATTGCGCGCGTGAAACTACCGATTACAAAGAAATTATTGTTACAGGTGCGTCCGAGTATTGGTGGATTTGGCATTGGTTCGGACCTCGCCTGGCAGATACAGGCCAATGCTACTTATCGGTTTTCACAACTTTTTCAATTGTCACTCGGCTATCGCGTTATCGATATTGATTATGAGACAGGGGATGGTAGTGATCGGTTTTTATACGATATGAATACTTATGGCCCGGTGATACGATTTGGATTTAATTTTTAATGCCAGTTGAAAATAATATGGACAGACATGAAAAAATGGTTAATACTTTGTTTACTGGCAGGCTATTGTAATATTTTATCAGCACAGGTTTTGATAGCAGTTCTGTTTGGTAATAAATTAAACACAGGCAAGATCGAATTTGGCATTACCGTAAACCCGGTATTTTCGGGCATCACCAACCTTGAAAGCGAGTATAAGACTGGCCTGAATCTCGGTATCTATTTCAATTTTCGACCCGATAAAAAATTTTATTTCCATGTGGAGGGTATCGCGAAAGGTTCATTTGGCGCAAAAGACATTGCGCCCTACACTACTAACGATGATACACTGGACGCGCTATTTGCCGGAGGCTCCATTGTAAGAAAAATTAAAGTGTTTAGTATGCCGGTGCTCGGGCGCTATGCCTTGTCCAAAAAATTTTACCTCGAAGCGGGAATACAACCAGATCTAATTCTGAAGGTGCATGATATCTTCAAAACAAAAGCTAATGACAATGAGCTGGAATATAAGATTAAGGTAACCGACCAGTACAATCGTATCGATATCGGGGTTACTGGAGGTATATTTTTTAAGTTTAGACCCGACAGGAAAAGTATGGGAATGGGTATTCGATATATGCAGGGACTAACGGATATTTATAAACCAATGGATGGCATCCAGGCAAATAAATCCTGGCAGATTGTGATCACTATTCCTGTTGGTGCCGCACCTAAAAATGAAACTTCATCAACCAAAGCAAATTGATTCATGAAGTTTGCCCTGCGAAAAATATTCTTTTGTTTTACTACCCTCTTTCTTTGCGGTATTGTCCAGGCTCAAAAGGAAAAGAAGAAAGTATCGCTAAAAGATTCTGCTGATGGTAAATTTGATTTGAGTGATTACATTATTGATGCCAATGGCTTTGTGCCTGTACCATATATTCTGACCGAGCCCGCACTGGGAAATTTCGGTGGAGCTATTGCTCCCATTTTTATTAAGAAAAGACCACCTTATATAGATACCATTAACGGTAAAGTGGTACGTACTCCTGTAGCACCAGATATTACTGGTGGTGCAATCCTGTACACCGCCAATAACTCCTGGGCAATGATGGCCTTTCGTTCGGGAACATTTATTAAAAGCAGGATAAAATATATTATCGGAGGTGGTTTTGCGGATATTAATATGTCATATTATAAAACGTTGCCGCAGTTAGGTGAGAAAGAATTTAAATTCAATATACGTACTTATCCAGCCATGTTGCAGATGATCAAAAGACTCGGATTTTCTCGTTGGTATGCGGGATTCAAATATCTTTTCCTGAAAACGGATATTAGTTACGATGGCGATGGATCGCTTGCACATTTTATCGACTCCCTGGACCTTAATCGTACTATTAGCCAGTTGGGAGCGATTGTTGAACTCGACAACAGGGATAACATTTTCACACCTGACAAAGGAATAAAGTTTCATACAGACCTGACACGTTCAGACGATTTTCTGGGAAGTGATTATGATTTCTGGAGAATGAATTATTATATGTACTTGTATAAGCCGCTAAGCAAAAGCATAATAGCTGGGTTGCGTGTAGATGGTGCACAGGTATGGCAGGATGCTCCTTTTTACATGCTGCCTTATATCGATATGCGGGGTGTGCCAATAAACCGTTACCAGGGCAATGCGGAATTGTTATCTGAACTGGAATTTCGGTTCGACTTAAAGCGCTGGAGCATCATGGCTTTTTCAGGTGCAGGAAAAGCGTTTGATGAATGGAAGGATTTTGGAAGCAGCAAGTGGGTGGTAACGGGAGGTACTGGTTTTCGATACCTGCTGGCCCGTAAGTTTAAACTGCGAGTAGGAATAGATGTAGCACGCGGGCCGGATACATGGGCATATTATATAGTGTTTGGTAGCAACTGGTTGAAATGAGCGTGACCATTATGTTGAGCTTTTAAAATAGCAAGCTAAAAACCCTCATATGTTATTATTCTCCTTTCTTACAAGTGTGGATGCGGCGATTCTCGTGGCAGTTTTATTTGTATTGATGCTCGTGTTTTTGTATTTGGGAAGAAAAGTTGGCATTCACAAAGCCAGATCGGGTCAGAAGAAGGAGGCAGGTGAAACGGGAACAATAATTTCTGCAATGTTTGGGTTAATGGCATTTCTTCTCGCGTTTTCATTTGGCATGAGTGCAAGCCGGTATGATACACGACGAAGCAATATAATTGATGAGGCTAATGCGATTGGAACGGCTGTTCTACGTGCAGACTTGTATCCTGCAGATCAACGCGATTTATTTCGAAAAGATTTCCAGGAATACCTGGAGGCCCGGATATTATTTTATGAAGCAAGGAGAAATTTGGGTTTAGTAGCAAAGGCACAGGATGACGCTACAAAGTCGGGCCAGCGCTTATGGGCACGAGCGGCTGAATTATCACACAACTCTGCAAACATGGTTGCCTCACAACAAATGATACCAGCACTCAATCAAATGCTGGACGACAGTACAACCAGGTTGATGGGAGAGTTGGCCCGGGTGCCGGATTCCATTATCTGGATGCTGTTTATTTTGGCAGTAGCCAGTACATTTTACCTCGGGTATGCCTCGGCTGCAAAGGAAGTATTGGATTGGATGGTTGCAACCGGTTTTTGCCTGCTTATCTCACTGGTTATATATATTACGCTCGACCTGGATCGGCCACGGCGTGGATTGATTGATTTGTCTACCTCTCAAAAGGCAATGATTGAGTTGAGACAGAATTTCAAATAACATCTAAGTACAGCCTTCGCGTGCGTTGCGCCCCCTTTGCGCACTCTGCGTCCCTATCTCCGAACTTAAGGCGCAATGGCCGCAATGAAGATTAGAAATAAACAAAAAGTCATGATGACAAATCAACCTGTAAGTGTTGGTAAAACAAATCCCCACGCCTTTTGTTATAGTTCGATATGGAAATAGGCATCGACAGTTTCGCCGCTATGTTTAGCGGAAATAGTAATAAAACAGTTCCCGACGCAGATGCAATGGCCCAGTTACTCGACAGGATTGTTCATGCAGAAAAGGTGGGGTTGGATGTATTTGGCATTGGCGAGCATCATCGCAAAGGATTTTTAGATTCAGCACCCGCGGTAATATTGGCCGCAGCAGCAGCGCGTACCACACGCATTCGATTGACCAGCGCAGTTACCGTTTTAAGTGCAGCGGATCCGGTGCGGGTATTTCAAAATTTTGCCACACTCGACCTGGTATCGAAAGGGCGTGCCGAAATGGTGGTTGGTCGCGGATCATCCATCGAGGCTTTTCCATTATTTGGTTATGACCTGGATGATTATGACGCGCTCTTTGCTGAAAAAATCGACCTGTTGCTTACAATTCGTAAAAATGAGTTTGTCAATTGGTCAGGGAAATTTCGTCCCGCAATTCGCAATCTTCCCGTGTATCCAAGACCGGTGCAGGATCCAATTCCGATTTGGCTTGGTGTGGGAGGAACTCCCGAGTCATTTATCCGGGCAGGCGTACTGGGATTGCCATTGATGGTAGCGATCATTGGTGGCGAAACACATCGCTTTCGTCCTTTAATTGATCTGTACAGGGAAGCAGGAAAAAAAGCCGGGTATCTACCAGAGCAATTGAAGGTTGGTTTGCATTCCTTGGGTTACGTGGGAGCAACTACTGAATTGGCATTGGAAGAATTTTATCCAGGTTATGCGGAGGCGATGAATAAAATTGGAAGGGAGCGGGGATGGCCTCCAATGACGAGGAGCAGGTTTGAAGCGCAGATAGGGCCGGAGGGTGCGTTGCTGGTTGGAGATGTGAAAGAGGTAGCAGCAAAAGTTTTGCGTCATAGTGAGGCACTCGGTGGTATTGACAGGGTTACATTCCAGATGGATACTGCGGAACTGCCACATGAGAAATTATTGGCGTCGATTGAATTGTTGGGGCAGGGGGTAAAGCCTTTATTGCAATAAAGTGCGTCAGAAAAATTCAGTGATGTTCGATTGAATTCGACACTTCTGAATGGTTACCCAGTTTACCTTGAACTATTCTCCCGACTCGAGCTTCGGACAATCAGCTCACCTTTCAAACGTACCTGTGTCAACTTGCTTCTATTTTGTAATTTTTCAAGAAGGATGTTGATAGCTGCGCGTCCTATTTCCTGCATGGGTTGTTTGACGTAAGTGAGCGGCGCATAAAAGAGATCCAGGGCTTCGGTTTCATCAAAGCAGGCGAGGGCTAACATTTCGGGCACTTTAATCGGCAGTGTATTAATGTATTTTACTGCATAGGTCGCAATTGTGTTGGAAGTAAACAGTAGCGCATCTACCGGTGTATTCATGTTTAGCAAACTGTCAACGGCATTTTCTATTTCTTGCCTATCGTTATGTGCCACCTCCTTTATCCAGGTATCCTTATATTTTATTTTCCGATCGTTTAGCGCACCTACGAATCCCAGTTTTCGATCTATAAGGTGAACCAGGTCCGTTTTATAAGTGATGAGACCAATTTTTTTACGTCCGTTATCGATAAGGTGAGTGGTGGCATCGTAAGCTGAACCATAATTGTCTAGTATCACGTAATCAGCTTTGAGGTCAGGAAAGTACCGATCAATCAAAACAAAAGGTGTGCGCTGCTTTTGTAAATATTTAATTTGAGCTTCTGAGTTTTGTGGTGGCGCGATTATCAACCCATCCACCTGCCTGTTTAGAAATGTATCAACAAGCCGTGTATATTTTTCTTCACTTTCATCCGAGCTGCCGAAGATCACGGTGTAGTTCATTGATGCGGCTTCATCTTCAATAATTCTTGCAAGACCGGAAAAAAATGGATTGGAAATGTCGGCAACAATTAGACCCAGGGTCAAAGTCTTATTTGTCTTGAGACTCCTGGCGGCCTGGTTGGTCCTGTAATTTAATTTGCTGGCGGCTGCTCTTATTCTTTTCGCGGTTTCTTTATTGATCCTGTTTTCCTTCTGGTTATTTAAAACATATGAAACGAGCGTAACCGAAACGCCCGCTTTTTGAGCAATGTCTTTTAAAGAGGGCTTTTTTGTCATTTAGATTGATTCTGTAGAAACGTTTCAACAAAAGTACAATTCTCATACATAAGTAATTCGCTTAAAGAGAGTGGTTTAACGGCGAATTGCTGCATATGATCAAAGATGTTGAAACGTTTCAACAAAAATAGCTATTTTTGTGATCAGTTAATAGAATCAATGCCTGGTATTTTATGACTACGATCTTAACCTTTGCTCGCTTTGCCTGAAGCGATGCCTGTAAAATGGGCGATGATTTATACATCACTATTGTTTGCCTGAAATTTATTGAACAATAATATTTAAACTAAATAAACATATTCTCTATGAAAAAAATAGCAATTGATATGGATGGTGTGCTGGCTGATATTTTCAAACAGTTCGTAAAGTATAATGAAGTGGATACCGGGATACGCGTATCAGTGAAGGATGCGTTGGGTAAAAGCGAGCACAAGGCGTTTGCGAAAGCGGATGAATATCTAAGGACGCCAGGTTTTTTTCGTTCGATGAGCGTAATAAGCGATAGCCAGGAAGTAGTGGAGCAATTGAACCAGAAGTATGAAGTCTTTATAGTGTCTGCAGCTACAGAATTCCCGCAAAGTCTTACAGAAAAGCAAGCCTGGCTAAATGAACATTTTCCATTTATAACCTGGCAGCAAATGGTTTTTTGTGGATCAAAGAGCATAATAAGCGCAGATTATATGATCGATGATCATTTCAAGAACCTGGATGGTTTTCCGGGAAAGTCGATTCTTTTTAGCCAGCCGCACAACCGGATGACAGACGCTGGAAAACATCTCCGGGTATTCAATTGGAATGATATTGATGAATTATTATTAAAAAATAGCAGAAGTAATTCGCTCAGGGCTTAACGCATGTGGGTGCAGGTATTAGTTCCAGAGAAAAATGCTCAACAACATCTTCCTGCTGTATTTAAAAATTTAGATAATGAATGCACTTAAAAATATAGGATTGATAGTGAGCGGACATTTTGATAATGTCTCGCACCTTACTGCTGTAAGCAGGCTAAATGGGTATGTCGTTAAAAGAATTATGCTCGAAGGCGATGCGTCTGAAACTGTAATACGAAAAAATTACCCCGATGCGGAGATAGTGAAAGATAAACATGCGCTCCTGCATGATTCCAACCTTGATCTGTTAGTGTTTACGGAAGCTGGTGATGCGTACCAGGATATGGTTGGTGAGATCCTGCAATCGGGTATACCTGTAAGGATTGCGCCACAGGTATAATTTAGTTTCTTATGAACAAAGTATAGATGGATGTTTGCTAAATAACTAAGTCCAGAATGCATCTTCCCATTCTTCAGCATCTACCGGTTTTTCCTCCAGTTGCTTATGGATATTGTCCAGCTCTTCTTTGGTAAGTGTTTGTTCCAGGTAAGTAAACAAGTCCTGTTCTTCAAACCGAATATGCGCTTCGATAAGATCACATAGTGATTTAAAGGCCTGTACATCTGCATCCTGGTCGAGTGAGAGAACGAGGTCACGTATATAAGCATGCTCTTCCTTCAACTTTATAGACCATTGATGTCCAGCGGGCATATAGGGAAGTAGTATTCGCTCCTCATGAAAAAAATGCGGCCTGATATGGTTTTTCCAATACCAGCGAGTGTAGTGATTGAGCCGGTCAATTGAATATTTGCCAATACCCTCACGTATTCTTTTAACGAATAACATGCCATCAACATGTTCCCTGCTTAACGGCGACAGCTGGCGACTGCGGGTTTGTTGTTGTGTATCCATATCGCAACCTTTTTGGTTTTTATTAGACAGATGTGATACAGCAGTAACTTGTTCCGAGATTTAGTATTTCCATGGGCGGGTCGACATATCGTCATTACCCGTGCAACGCGGTCGATTTCTAAAAGCCCCAGCATAGGCTTTTAGGAGATTCAAATTTACATAATGAAAATATATCCTTTTACCCTTTTTTGTTTATTACTTAAATTGTGAGAGATGCATCTCTAAGGTGATTTAATAGAGATGAGGAAATATATCCTTACGGGCTCGATGTGGTTTTGGGTCGTATTAAATGCTGATTTTTAGCGCCTTTATGGTCTCGGCGCTGCCCGGTTAGGGCTGCAGTTTTTTATGTGAGAGCACGGTCTTAGCTTTAATGAATACCAATAAGGAGGGAAGTGCTGTTTAAAACGGATACCGGGGCGGGTTGTTGCTAATGGGCTTCCTATAAAAGTAAAATAATCATTCATCAACCTTTAAGTAATGAGGCAGTATAATCTTTCCATTGTCTTTTGCATAGTAGCAATTTTAATCACCTCAATTACGGAAGCGCAGGGATATTTAAAAGTTGATGGGAAAAGAATTGTAAACGAAAAGGGCCAAAACGTTCTTTTAAGAGGTATAGGCTTAGGTGGCTGGATGCTGCAGGAAGGTTATATGCTTAAGGTGCGTGGACAGGGACAACAACATAAGATCAAATCACGTATTGCCGAACTGGTAGGGGTGGACAAAACAGAAAATTTTTACAAAGCATGGTTAGATAACCACACACGTAAAGTAGATATCGATTCCATGAAAGCGTGGGGCTTCAATTCAGTGCGCCTGCCGATGCATTTTAATTTATATACGCTGCCGGTCGACATGGAGCCGGTGAAAGGTGAGAATACCTGGCTTGACAAAGGTTTCCAGATCACTGATAGCCTGCTCGCCTGGTGCAAGTCCAATCAAATGTATTTAATACTTGACCTGCATGCAGCACCTGGTGGACAGGGTAATGATCTGAATATTTCCGACAGGGATGATACCAAACCATCACTCTGGCAAAGTGAAGCCAACCAGCAAAAGACGATTGCCCTTTGGAAAAAACTTGCGGAGCGATATGCAAACGAACCATGGATGGGAGGATATGATATCATTAATGAACCGAATTGGGGATTTGAAGACACGGTAAATGATAAGAACGGCCTTAAGGAAAAAAAGAATGAACCGCTGAAGAAACTGATGATGGATATAACCAGGGCTATCCGCGAGGTGGATACCAAACATATTATCATCATTGAAGGCAATGGCTGGGGAAATAATTATAATGGCATTCTTCCTCCCTGGGATAATAATATGGTGCTGAGCTTCCATAAATACTGGAACTACAACAACCAGGCTTCGATCCAGCATATCATCGATACCCGAGATAAATACAATGTGCCGGTATGGCTTGGTGAAACTGGCGAGAATTCAAACGTATGGTTTACTGAAGCAATTCGTTTGTTGGAGACTAACAATATTGGTTGGGCATGGTGGCCACTTAAGAAATTAGGACATAATAATCCTATGCAAATCCCTTCCAATGCAGATTACGATAAGATTCTTGCATTCTGGAGTGGTCGTGGACCAAGACCTACTGAAGATGAAGCATATAATGGTGTGATGAAACTGGCGGCAGCCAGCCGGTTGGAAAATACAATTATTAAAAGAGACGTTATCGATGCCATGATCCGGCAACCCCATTCAGCTACTGCTCTACCTTTCAAAAGGAATGCGATCGAAAACGGAACTGTGCTGTATGCGGTGGATTATGATTTGGGACGTAATGGCGTAGCATATTATGATATGGATACGGCTAATTACCGTATCTCAAGCGGCAAGCCTGGCGAGGGCAACCGGGGAAACACCTATCGCAATGACGGCGTTGATATCCTTGTCGATTCACTGAAGAAAGACACCTGGTATGTGACGCATACTGAAAAAGGTGAGTGGCTGCAATACACGTTGAATGTATCAAAGGGTGGCAATTATGATTTAAAATTCATGTTTGCTGCAAAAAAACAGGTGGGTAGGTTATCACTATTTGTCAATGAAGGCTCGTCTTTACGTGTTGAAGTTCCCGTTGGTGTTGAGTGGAAAACCGTGGAAGTTAAAAATGTAAATCTCAAAAAAGGAAAGAATACGCTTCGATTGGTAATCGACGAAGGCGACTTTGATTTTAAGTCGATACAATTTTCGTCCCGTGCATTAGGAATGGCAGGAACTAAATAAGTAGGGGCGGGATTTTCTTTAATTTCGAAATAGTTTCACGCAGCGTACGCGGCGTTGAAGTATCCTCAAAGCGTGCGCTTCGATTCGCGGTGTGCGCCCGTGAAATTTTTACAATTTTCCAGTGTTCGCATCCACCTCCTTCAAATCGGCACGAACTTTTAGGTGGCATTGTATGTATTTATAGTTAACAGATGGAGTACCAGGATTACTATAAAGTATTAGGGGTTGACAAAAAAGCTTCGCAGGATGAGATCAAGAAAGCTTACCGCAAACTTGCAGTAAGGTATCACCCTGATAAAAATGTTGGCAATAAGGAAGCGGAAGAGAAATTCAAGCGCATCAATGAGGCCAACGAGGTATTGAGCGACCCTGAAAAGCGAAAGAAGTATGACATGCTGGGCGAAAACTGGAATCGCTTCCAGCAGCAGGGCCAGGGTGCACCGGGAAATGGTGAACAATTTGATTTCAACAGGGATTTCGGTGGTGGTGGTGGTTCATATCATTTTGAGGGAGACCTCAACGATCTGTTTGGAAATGCTGGTGGAAGTGAGTCTGATTTCTTCGAAGCATTTTTTGGAAGGCAGGGAGGAAGAAGGGGACAGGCAAGATCAGCAGCACAGTTCCGTGGGCATGATTATGAATCTGAAACAGAGTTTTCACTGGAAGAATCCTATCATGGTGCAAACAGGGTGATCCAGGTACATGATGAAAAATTGCGTATTTCAATAAAGCCCGGCGCATACGACGGGCAATTGTTGCGAATAAAAGGTAAGGGAGCTCCAGGCAGCAATAAAGATCAACGGGGTGACCTGTATGTGCGAATACGGGTAAAGCCGCACCCGATCTTTACAAGAAGGGGAGATGACCTGTATGCTATTGAAAAAATTGATCTTTATAAAGCAGTGTTGGGTGGTGATAAAGTAATCGAAACATTGAGCGGAAAAATAAAGGTGAAGATTCCTCCAGGTGCTCAAAACGGTACTTCCATTCGCATAAAGGGAAAAGGAATGCCGGTGGCCGATAAAGCTGGAATGTATGGCGATCTATACCTGCAACTGCAGGTGCTAATTCCGAAAGAGTTGTCGAAAGAAGAGCAGGAACTATTTGAAAAGTTACGGGACATGCGGCGCGAAAAAGCTGGCGGTTAGGACATACGAATTATACATTCATACGGAAAATATTTTGTGCATTTAATTTATTGGTGAACTAAAATCAATAGTTATGAATACAATAAATATCATCCGGTACGATTTCAGGCTACACGATCAAATGGCGGAATTCAGGGAAAAGTTACACCAGATGGAGTTTATTTATAATACCGGGCACCTGGCGATAGCAGGTGTGTTGCCTGCTGATATCAATACTGCTGTACGCAATGCCATGAAGGTCTGCACGATTAACAACGTTGAACCTGCCGATCATTTTCGATCGCTATATGTTTTTAATGAAAAAAACCATGCTACTTATTGTGAGTGGTTAATGTCGCGCCAGGGATTTGCATTGGTGATCATCAATGCGCCGCATACGAATGCAACGGTGGCCAGGTGGCAATGGGAACTGGTGAATGCGATGCAGTTGTCGGTGGGGAGTTGA
>CBFGYO010000110.1:0-13737 GCA_965652975.1 uncultured Chitinophagaceae bacterium
CCAATATCACCGTTTTACCTTTTGCGGCTAGTGGTAAGAAGAATCCGTAATCTTTCATTTTAACGAGGGCTGTAGTACCATCATCAACCTGGAGTTTGAGCCAGCAACCCTTCTTGGGGCACACGTCGATGATCTTTGCTTTTACCTTGGTGTCAAAACTTTCCTTATTTGCCAGCATCGCAGGAATTTTGGCAATGTCGATTGCACCGTCCGGGTCAACCTGCACACCATAGAAATCGCCGGGTTTGGCATCACCATCAGGGGGTTGCGCATTAATAATAAAAACTGATGTGACGAAAAGGAAGGTAAAAAGCATTTTTTTCATAAAAACAAGTTTAAGCCTGGTCGACAAAGATAGTTTTTCCCTCCAAATAGTTGCCTACTGGGGTAATTGTGGTATTTCAAAAGATATAGGCGGGCTGGAAATTGCTCTAAGGAAATTATACAAATCCTCTTTATCCATGTCGCTCAAGCGATAAGTCCTGATCAACGGGTCGCGACGAGGTGTGGCAGGCCCGATGTACTTGTCAATTATGCGGATTGGGTTTTTCTGCATTCCATCATGCATCCAGGGGCCTGTAAACGTTACATCACGAAGCGAAGGAGTTCTAAATTTCCCAATGTCCTCCACCTTGTGCGTCTGATTGTACAGTCCTTTATCATCACCGGCAAAACCATTATTGTGAAACTGGTTGTCCGTAAACATAGGACCATAATGGCAATTCATACATCCCGCCTTTGTGCGAAAAACATGCAGGCCACGAAGTTCACTTTCGGTCAGGATGTCGGTATACCCTAACAAAAATGAATCAAATGCTGACGGGTTGCTGCTTATGCTACGCTGGAAGGTAGCCAGCGCAGAAGCAATTCGATCGGGTGTAATCTTCGCATCGCCAAATGCTGAATCAAACAATGCGGCATACCCCGGTATCTTTTCAAGTTTATGTGGTAGTCCGGGCATATCACCATGCATTTCACTTTCGCTATTGATGGGTGAAAATACCTGGTCCTCAAGGCTACTGCTCCTACCATCCCAAAACAGTCGCTTATAAAACCAAACATTCTGCAGGCTCTGCGTATTGCGCTTGGTGACGGTTCCGTTATGACCAACTGACTTTTCCATGCCATCGGCCCATGACTCTTTGGGCTGGTGACAACTCGCGCAGGAGATGGTACCAGATCCGCTAATCCTTGGATCAAAAAACAAAACTTTGCCAAGGGCAACGAGATGGGGAACTGAATCTTTATTACTAAACAGTGGATGCACCATCAAAAAACCCAACTCTTCCCATTTTACACCGGGAGCTACAAGTGGGCGGGGCCAATGTTCTGGCGACTGACTGTATATCTTTCTAAGATCAGTGTCATGATTTGCCTTTTGCCTGGTAAATGAAACCAGTATGCACAAAATAATAACTGTACAGGTGCAGATGAGTATTGTGCGCATATTCAAAATATATTTTGAAAAGGAGCGATCAAATAAAACCCCTGCAATTTGCGGCGCTACAACGGCAACGCAACTGTCCTTCATGATGCGTTTCGCCGTAATCACAACTCAGCTCCTCACCTTTCCGGATGGTCCGCAGTGCATAAAACTCTACGCGGTTCTTCAAAACCCGCATAAAAGTGTTGGGATTGCAGGAATGGTTGATAAATTTCATTTCATTAGGATTGGTCGATGCATCCAATGCAAGGTCATTGTCCAGTTCAACCAGGTTGATTACTTTATTTTTTACCAGTTGCCTGGCTTTTCGCATACTAATGATCACTCCGCCCAGGTCACCAATTTTTTTACGGGCAGGAATGGGCTTTTTTGCAAAAGCTCCGAGGCCTGCGATCCGGCTCTTTGTTACTTTTAAAGGATATAATACACTATACTTCGGCGTGATAAACAACTTCGACATAAACAATTTCAAATTATTCACTAATCCAATTCATTTTTTCTGATAGCGGTTGCCTCGTTGCACCGGTGGATGGAATATTTACATGACCAATATAAAAAAAGCCAAGGAGTTTATCCAGCTCGCCAAGTCCAAAGAAAGATTTTGCATGCTCCATATATGTTACACCACCGGTAGTCCAGTAACCGCCAAGACCGTATGCTGCAACCGATAAATAAATATTCTGCACTGCACAGGCCACCGCTTCGATATCCTCAATTTCGGGAATATTTTTCGTTGTTGTTCTCTTCATGCCGATGGCAATGATATGCGAAGCCTTTAAAGGATTCTGAACGAGTTTATCATAGCTTATTTGCTTAAACCCTTCCCCTGCCTGCACTTTGTATTGCTGACTCTGGAAATCAGCAAGTCGCTTCAATCCATCACCAGTAAAGACGGTAAAATGCCATGGCTCCATCTTTCCATGATTAGGTGCCCATGTGGCGTTGGTCAATATTTCTTTTATAATATCATCATCCACTTTCTTTCCTGCAACCAGTTGATCCGGAAAAACCGATCTACGATTGCGAACGAAATGGTTGAATTGTTCGGGAGTGATTGGTTGATTCATTAGGACAAATATATGTTTTCGATAAAAGTTAAAAGATAAAAGTTCTTCCGATTCGGTCAGTCACAACATGCTTGTGTAATCTCGAACAAAAAAAATTTTATCTTTTATATTCTAACTTTTATCTACAATCTGAGCTTAACACCCCCATTAACCACAAACCCATCCAGCGGTGCATAAATATCTCTAAACACCGGGTTATCTATCGTGCCCGTATAGATGGTGTCGAAACGGGTTTGGCGTGCATCGAGAAAGTTTTCGAAGTTTATATATAACGAAAATTTTTCCCAAAGCTTTTCGAGCATAAAGCCGGTTACCCAGTAAGGCTTGCCGGTACTGCCGTCGCTTAATAGCTGCCTGCTGAAATAATATGCTTCAAGGCCCGCTTTCCATTTTTCTTCGACTTCATAAAGCAACACGGAATTGAGGCGGTGCTTTGGCGTAAGGAAACTCTCTGCCTTATTACCTCCCTGGTGCAGATAAGCATCGGTAAGGGTGTACCCGAGGAATAGTTTGAAATCTTTATAACCGAGTCTTACATTGGTTTCAATACCCCTGGTATCAATATGCCCATCTGAATTAATAAAAAGATATGTGCCTGTACCTGATTGCAACAGTTGCAGCGGATCAGCAATGCGCGTGTAGAAAAAAAGCTGGTTGATGCTAAAGTCTACTTCACCATCTGCAAATTTCGATTTGTAATTAATATCTGCATTGAACCCGTAGCTACGCTCCAGTTTATTCACTTCTTCATCTATGGGCAGCACATCGCGGTAAAGAAGGCGTTCACTCTCTTCTGTAAAAATCGTAGGGGTTTTATAGCCGAGGCCTCCGCCAATTCGTGAAGATACTTTCGGACTTAATTTGAACAGCACTGCGAGCCGCGGTAGAAAAGCAAATCCATAATCTTTCACCTGGTCGCCACGAATGCCCGTCTCCAAATGGATAAAGTCATTAATCTTCCAGTTTTGTTGTAAGAATGCTCCAACTGTTAACTGCTCATAATCGCGTAATGGAGTGCTGGTAGTTTGTACTTCCCTGAATTTGTCAGTTACCAGGTTTATCCCACTTATCCATTCCAGCTTTTCGCCGTGAAGAGCATAGGTAATTTCTGTGAAGGTCGCATCCTGGGTGCCATTGAACTCATAAGAAGGGATGGTGATCACTCTTTTGAAACGACTTATACTATTCTTAACGGTAAGGTGACTCGATTTGCCGAAGCGGGTTTCAAAACTTACCTGGGAGCTATAGCGGTCAGTATTATTATTTTCAAAATAACCAGTTGGCTTACGGTTTTTGATAAATGCTATATCGCCACCAGTACGATCTTCGAAGGCAAGATTAACACCTGCACTTAGCTGTGTTTTTTCATTAAAATAGTAATACAGCTTTGGGTTGATAGTATATCGCTCAAATTCAGGAATGGCAGTTAGCCCGGTAGTAGATGGATCGAAGGCGGCATTACTGTTGCGCGATGCAAAAAGTGTAAGGCCTGCTTTACCGAATCGTTGTCCAAAAAAACCACTGGTATTTAATCCTCCTGCGGACGTACCGTCGAAATGAAATTTCAGTTCTCTTTCCTCGTTCGGGGTTTTAGATATGAGGTTTACCAGTCCCGCTATTGCGCCACCGCCATACAATGTAGAAGCGGATCCTTTGATTACTTCAAACTGCTTGAGATCGAGCGGAGGTGTTTGCAAAAGGCCAAGGCCATTACTAAAACCTGCATAAAGGGGGAAACCATCTTTTAGCATTTGCGTATACCTGCCATCGAGGCCCTGTATGCGAATAGATGCATTGGCGGAAGTTGCCGAGGTCTGCTGAGTCTGTATCCCCGTGCTTTCATTTAAAACCATGCGAATATCACCCGGTTTCATATTGGCCTTTTCGTCAAGTTCTTCGCCCGCTATGAATTCCACACGGGTGGGTATGTCTTTGATTGTTCTCGAACTCCTTGTCGAGAGAATTACTACTTCCTCCTCTTCTTCTTCACTGGCTTCCAGTAGTGCAGTGGCTTCTGCAGGCCTGCCGGGTTCTACGTTTACAAAACCTTTCAGGGTTTCAAATCCTGCATGAGATATACCGTATTCGTAACGGCCGGCGGGCAGAGCAGAGAATAGTGCAATGCCATTTGTGTCGGTGGCTACGGTACGATTTACCTGGTAGATCGTAACGTTTGCATTGGGTATCGGTTGTTTTGTGTCTGCATCAATTACTTTTATTTCCAATTTTTCCTGCCCATAAGCGCCAAGCGCACAAAGCAGCACAGCTATACATAAGTTTATCCTGTACATTATTATTTGTAATTAAGTGAATACGATGATTTCTAACGTTTGTATCAGCTTAATTTGGGAGGCTGCCAGAATGAATGGTAATGGAAGGAGTATAATGGATGGATGTAATCAATTTGTACAGCAGGCATTTCGAGGGCAAGCGACCAGTCCATTGTGACCGGGGTTGTAAACATCGAAGCGGGGCAGCAGGTGCAATAACAGAAGGGAGTGCAGGTTTCGTCATCTTCTTCATGCTGATCATGACTGGCGGGAAGCTGGGTTTCTTCGCGGCAATCATCGGTGTCGCCACAGGGTAAGAGTGGGAGCAATAAGAGATAAAAGCTCATAAAGAGAGCAAACAGCTTCATAGCGTAAAAATAGTATAGAAAATTCAGTTAGTTTACTTATTCGCTTTTTTTACCACATAGCCACAAAGATCATCATAGTTTACACATAGAGTTTTGATCTAAGAGAATCGATGTAGAATAATAATCAATAAGGAACAACAAACAATTAGCGCAATAAAAGCTCACATGGTTTCAGGCCCGTGTGTTTTTTGAAAGCAGTAGAAAAGTGCGAAATGGAAGAATATCCGAGTAGTAAGGAAACTTCAGTTACACTCAATCCCTTTTCATACAGGAGATATTTTGCGTGTTCCATACGCTGGCTCTGGTAGAAATCAAATACGGTTGTGCCGAATAGTTCTTTAAACCCTTTTTTCAGGTAACATTCATTGATCGCTACTTTGCGGCTCAGTTCCTTGATGGTGATGGGCTCACCGATATGCTGTATAAGTATTTCCCTTGCTTTGATGATCTTTTCACGGTCGGCTTCGTTTGCAAGGAATTTACAGTTGACGGTATCTATCTCTTTCTCACCCAGCATGCAATCCAGGCTGTACAGGAGAAGCATCTGCGTTTGTGCATTGATATAGATATTTTCAAAACTGTCGGTGTAGGTATGATTAAGCACTCCTTCCAAAACGATGCGGGTCTTACCACAAAGAGGCAGGATCTTGGTAAAAGAAGAGCGATGGGTAAAATTCAGGATATCATCGGTTAAGATCGTGTTGCCCTTGCGAGGTTTTACAAACTGGCTGAGGTGTGCAGGTGAAAATTTGAAGCTTACGACATCCACGCTATCCACCCTTTCAACGCAGGATTTAGATGCGCCGAACTGGCACATGTCACATTCCGTATCTTTTTTACGACAGTAAACATTGCCGCTTACGCAAAACCGCAATTCGAGGTAATTTTCTTTCGGTGTGGTCTTTTCGTAATGGTACACCATCATTCCCGTGTCCTCGATATTCCATTGCGGGTGCCTGGAGTAGCGGTTGATGGTATATTGCACAGACCCGGGGATCTGTTGTTCCCTCTCCTGCAGCAGTACCATCTGGTCCTGCATCAGGGTTTGTTTATAAGCCAACGCCAGTATATCCGGGGGATTGTGCATAACGAGGTGCAAATTTAAGGTCTAGCCGCCGGTTTTCCCGGCTGGTGGTAAGTCGAAATACCAGAACGCCTGAGTTTTAACAATCTATGACGAAAAAAAGTTCGGTTTTTACCCGTAACAATTACCTTTGCGCAGCTCCATCGCCCGAAGCGTAGAGCCTCGTAATTCAACTGCATGATTCATCCGCATACATACATTCATCCGAATGCAAAACTGGCTACCAACGTAAAAGTTGACCCTTTTACGGTTATACACCAGGACGTCGAAATTGGAGAGGGAACCTGGATCGGTTCGAATGTAACCATCATGGAAGGCGCCCGGATTGGCAAAAATTGCCGGGTATTTCCAGGGGCTGTAATTGCCGCCATTCCACAGGATCTGAAGTATGAAGGTGAATACTCCCTGGTTGTGATCGGCGACAATACCACTATCCGCGAATTTGTGACGGTAAACAGGGGTACCAAGGAAAAAGAGAAAACTGTTGTTGGCAAGAATTGCCTGTTGATGGCCTATTGTCACCTCGCACACGACTGCATTGTTGGCGACAATGTGATAATGAGCAACAACACGCAGATTGCCGGTCACGTAACCATTGGCGACTGGGCAATCCTCGGCGGGATGTGTGCTATTCACCAATTTGTACACATCGGCCAGCACTCAATGCTGAGTGGTGGATCGCTTGTGGGTAAGGATGTTCCTCCTTATATCAAAGGTGCCCGCAACCCGATTTCTTATGCCGGTGTCAATTCAATTGGGTTGAAAAGAAGAGGTTTTACCGTTGAAAAAATCAATCATATTCTCGAAATATACCGTGTTATTTATGGTAAGGGCCTGAACATTTCGCAGGCAGTAGAATATCTTGAAGAGGAATTTGCAGCTACCGATGAGCGGGATGAGATCGTCCAGTTTATCAGGGCGTCACAACGCGGAATAATCAAACGCTTCACAAAAACCAATGGCGATGAAGGTATCGTTGACTGATGCCGGTAAACGCTTTAACCGCGATTGGATCTTTCGTCATTTTACCTATATATTCGAATCAGGTGTTTCATATGCCATAACCGGACCCAACGGATCGGGAAAAAGCACTTTGTTGCAGGCAATATCCGGATCGCTTCACCTGAATGAAGGCAGGGTGGAATTCAACACCGGACCCACAGTTAGCATCCGTATTATGGAAACACCCGATGCCATAAAGAGTATTCCCGGAAAATTGCCCGATGAAGAACAATATAGCAGGGTTTCTATCTGCGCACCCTACCTGGAAGTGGTAGAAGAAATGACCTTCCTGGAGTTCCTCGCATTTCATGGAAATTTCAAACCATGGCTGGATGGAATTACACCTGATAAAATCGCTGGTATGGTTGGACTTGAAAAGGCGCGCAACAAACAGATTCGTTATTATTCTTCCGGTATGAAGCAAAGAGTGAAGCTTGCGCAGTGTATTTTTTCCGCAACACCAATCGTTCTGCTGGATGAACCCTGCACTAACCTCGATGCTGCAGGTATTGCACTTTATCATCAACTAATACAGGATCATTGCCGTGACAGGCTGGTAATCGTTAGCAGTAATGATGAAGTGGAATATAAATTCTGCAAGGAGAAGATCGATATTCTCCAGTATAAATAATTGCGATCAGTTGTTTCACGCAAAGCGCTTTGCGCGAAACAACGAAATTTCAGACAACTTCCATTTGTTACAAGCGGCAATCACCGCATTTCCCAAAATTCTTAAATTACCGTACTCCTCAAAAACGAAATCATGCGAAAACATCCTGTTACAATGCTTGCTGCATTGATATTTTCATTCACTCTACATGCCCAGCATACTTATAAGGAAGTGAGCCTGCCGCAGCTTATGGAAATAACAAAGAAGGGCGACAAAGGATATATTATTCTTGACGTACGCAGCCCCGGAGAATATGTTGACACAGTTCCTGGTGGTAAACGCGTGGGCATAGGCCGCATCAAAACTGCAATTAATATTCCCATCCAGGATCTTCTTCAAAAGCCTGAAGCGTTAGCGCGGCTTGAAAAGTATAAGAATGAAGATATTTATGTTATTTGTTCGCATAGCTATCGTAGCCGTCGTATTTCAAACCTGTTGCTGGAAAAAGGTTTTGCCCATGTAAATAATGTAAAAGGTGGCATGTCGGAATGGTACCGCAACTACGATGTGTTGCAGCCTTATGCTGCTGGTATTTATGAAAATAATATATCCTACCACAACATAGCGCCGGCACAACTATTCAGAAAGCTCAAAGCAAAAGAGCAGGTGGAGTTGATTGGATTTCGCAGTGCACCAAAATTCTCTTTCGATTCAATGGTTGCCCCACTTTATTTGATATATCCCGACTTTAAAAATGTTACTTATTACCAGCCAACGGATACCCTGGCGTTGCTGGAAAAATTGGAAGGAAATTATGACAAGACCGTTGTACTATTCAATACTATCGGTGGTGGCGCTACCGATATTGCGGTATGGCTTACGCAAAAAGGATATAAAAATGTAAATCACCTGGTGGGCAACCTGCCAGGGTTTTATGAATACCTGGCGAATTATCAACCGGCTGTAATAAATGATTACATGCCGTCCAAAAATGCAATTCAATATTACACCCCGCTTCAATTTTGTAAAAATACTCCGGCAAATGTGCAGTGGGTGGATATCAGGCACGATACTACTTATAACAAGGTCACGCAGGGAACCAAGCTTAGTTATAAAACACTTATAGGTGCAGTAAACTTTCCATTTTATAAAAATGCCGATGAATTCGAAAAACAATTTACCGATAAGAGCAAATTGTACTTATTGATCCCTGAGCAGGGATATGTAGGTGTTGACCTGGTGAACGCATTATTAAAAAAAGGATACCGGGTAGGCTGGTTGATTGGAGGTATTGAGAGGTGGGAGTGGTATACTAATAATATTGATGAGTTTAAGTGTGGGGGTGCGCTTGCGATGTAGATGTAAAGTTCTTTATGCGGAAGGTATTTTCCCGTAAAGGCCGCAAAATGCTTACGAGTATCTGTCCTCTGCTTACTTTTTGCCTTGATGCAAAAAAGTAACAAAAAAAATCAAGGCTCCAGGAAAATGGCTAAAAATTACGGTGTAATGCGAAGCGCAGGGGACTCGCGCCGACTACACTACATTTCTAATCCCTATGGCGCTCAAACAAGCCCTGCGCTTATCACGACTGCGGCGTGATTCGCTTTACTCCGTAATTTTCTTAACGCCATTTTTCTGATGCCGTTAACTTCTATGATAGCAGATGGATTAATAAATTCTTTGCGTCTCTGCGCTTCTTAGCGAGCTTTGCGTGAAACCTCTGATTCCGACACTTTATCTCTGGCTGGCAATAAGCAAATTGAGATCAGTATACTTAAGATCAAACCGCTCGCTCAGGTAAAAATTGGTAAGCGATCCTTTGAAGAGATAGATACCGCTACGCAGATGCACCTGGTGCCAGACAAGGTTTTCAAAACCTCCATCTTCACCTGCTTCGAGAAGGAGTGGCATGAGTACATTGCTGATAGCCTGTGAAGCCGTGCGGGCAAAACCCGACGGGATATTCGGCACGCAATAATGAATCACCCCGTATTTCATAAAGATGGGATGTTCGTGCGAAGTAATTTCTGATGTTTCGAAACATCCGCCACGGTCGATGCTAACATCGATTACCACAGCACCTGGGCGCATGTTGCTCACCATTTCTTCTGTAACAACCATCGGTGTACGGCCTGTTTCGGAAGCAAGTGCGCCAACTGCCACTTCACAGGTCTTTAATTGTTTGGAAAGCATCCGTGGTTCAATCACGGATGTCCACAGGCGATGCCCGATATTATTCTGTAATCTCTTTAAGCGGTATACTGAATTGTCAAATACTTTCACTGAAGCTCCCAGTGCGAGTGCTGCCCTTGCGGCATATTCGCCTACTATACCAGCGCCAATGATTATTACTTTTGTAGGAGCAATGCCAGAGATACCGCCGAGTAATACACCTTTTCCATGGTTGGCAGATCCGAGGTATTGTGCCGCAATAAGCATAACTGCACTGCCGGCAATTTCACTCATGCTACGCACTATCGGATAGGAATCACTGTCATCCTTTAAATTTTCAAAGGAAATGGCAGTTACCCTTTTCTCCATCATTTTCTCCAGTATCTCAGCTTTAAGAACGGACAAGTGTATGGGTGAAATGATCACCTGGTTCATTTGCAACAGTGGTAGATCTTCATCGATCACCGGTGCACTTTTAACCAGTACGGGAGCTTTGAATACTTCGGCCCTGTCGTAAACGATCCTGGCCCCTGCTTCGCTATAATCCTTATCGCGAAAATGTGCTGCCTCGCCGGCATTGTGCTCAATTACTACCTGGTGACCGTTGCTTACCAGTACACTTACCGCATCGGGCGTGAGCGCAACACGATTTTCCTGGAAGGCGATTTCTTTCGGAATCCCGATATGCATTTGCGAACCCTTTGGTTTAATATCAAGGGTTTCTTCCAGGGTTTCGTAACTGAATGACGTGCTTATTTTGGGTTTTTGCTGGCTCATGAAGTTGGTTGCAATCCCATCATTGCGGGCGTTGGCAAGAATTCAAAAATAACTAATTATTGCCTATCCGTAGCGTTCTTGTTTGGGTATCGATGGCTGTAAGATAAAGATGCACCGTGTGCTCAGGGAAAATACTTATGGCTTTTTCGGGCCATTCCACAAGGTTTATATGGTCGCTGTACAAACAATCCTCTACGCCGGCCTGGATCGCTTCCTCTTCATCCTTTACGCGGTATAGGTCGATATGATAAATTTTGCCTGTTTTACCATTATCATCGTAGAGGTATTCGTTGATGATCGAAAATGTAGGACTACCCACCACGTCTTTTACTCCGCGTGCATCACAAAGTGCATGTATGAAGGTTGTTTTGCCCGCACCCATTTCACCATGAAAAGCAAATACGCTGCGATCACCAACCAGTTCCCAGCATGATTTTGCAACCTCGTTTATATTATCCAGTGTGAAGGTCCAAAGCATAGAAACAATGTGAAGATGTGAAAATATGGAAATTGAAGAACACTCCAAGATCGAAAGACATGAATGTCCATTTTCACATTTTCATATTTTCACATTTTCACATTTGCTTGCAACCATGTTGTGAACATATTCCCCCATTCGCAAAATATGAGTAGCAGGGATTGGTAATTTTGTATAAGCGGGTGCTGCGGGTCAACCGTTGTGCCACTGACTTGTTTATAAAAGGAGAAGTCCCGAATTATGGAAAAAGTTCAATGGAAAGTAAAAGGAATGGATTGCAGCACCTGTGCAATCAATATTCACCGCTACCTGGAAAAGCAGGGCATGAAAAATGTAAAGGTGAATTTTGCTACAGGTGATGTATTGTTCGATACCGACGAAGAGATACAGGAAGAAAAGCTTACAAAGGGTATCAGCGATCTTGGCTACAGAGTAGTGGAAGGAGAACCTGCCACCAATGGTCATGCGCATGGACATGCACACGAGGATGAAGAAGGTACGGGCTTTCTCAATACACATTTGAAACGATTCTGGTTTTGCCTTCCATTTACAGCCATTCTCCTGCTGCATATGTTCCCTTCACTTCATCATCACCCTGCTTTTAGCTGGATCATGAATCCCTGGGTGCAACTGGGCCTCACCATCCCGGTATACATTGTTGGAATGAGCTTTTTTGGTCGCAGCGCCTGGAAAAGCATTCGAAATGGCATGCCCAACATGAATGTATTGATAGCAATCGGTGCCACTGCTGCATTTGTTTATAGCTTATATGGAACACTTACAGGGCAGGCGGAACAATACATGTTTTATGAAACTGCAGCCACCATTATCACACTTGTTTTCCTTGGCAACTGGCTCGAGGATGCGTCGATAGCTTCCACTCAGCGGGAATTGAATAAGCTGGCCCGCTCTCAAAAAGTAATGGCCAACATGATTGCATTCGACGATCAGCATAAGGAACAGGTTTTCCAGGTAGAAAATACGGTGCTGCACGTTGGTGATCTTATATTAATCAGGAGTGGTGAACAGGTGCCGATCGACTGTAAGATACTTTGGGGCGACGCCCATGTAAATGAAGCGATCGTCACTGGCGAAAGTATACCCGTACATAAATTTCCTAAAGACAAACTTATTGGCGGAAGTCTTATTACCGACGGAACGATCAAGGCGCAGGTGACAGCGGTTGGGAAAGACACAGTCCTTTCGGGTATTATTGAAATGGTACGACAGGCGCAAGGTGAAAAGCCGCCAGTGCAGCAACTTGCAGACAGGATCAGTGCCATTTTTATTCCAACAGTTTTGATAATCGCTGTCCTCACACTTGGCATAAACTGGTTAGTGTTAAAAGACTTTACGCCTGCCCTTATGCGAAGCATTGCGGTACTGGTTATTGCCTGCCCCTGTGCGATGGGGTTGGCCACCCCGGCAGCAATTGCTGTAGGATTGGGTAGGGCAGCCAGAACGGGTATCTTGTTTCGGAACGCAACCAGCCTTGAACTATTTAAAGACATCAGGCAAGTGGTGTTTGATAAAACCGGAACATTGACGACGGGAAAATTTACCATTAGTCGTTTCCACCTTACAGACCCGGGAGTTACTGAAGAAGAATTCAAAAAGATCGTTTTCTCCCTCGAAAAATATTCCAACCATCCCATTGCGCGATCGATTGTGGAAGAATGGAAAATAAAAGAGGAAACGGGATGGAAAAAAATTGAAGAAGTTAAAGGTCTTGGTATGCAGGCCACCGACCGGGAAGGAAATACCTATATAGCGGGCTCGTATAAAGTTGCAAAGGACCTGACAAATGAACACAATCACAATGTATATATTGTCCGCAATGGCTCGCTACTGGGCTGGATAGATATCGAAGATGAAATCAGGCCTGAAGCAAAAACAGTAATCGGTTATCTGCATAGCAAAAACATCCAGACTATCTTACTGAGTGGCGACCGGGAAGTCAAGTCAAAACAGATTGCCAGTCAACTTGGGATCGATACCGTTATCGCAGAACAAACACCCCAACAAAAACTCGATAAGATTGCAGCATTAACGGCGGCAATGCCTACTGCCATGGTCGGAGACGGCATCAACGACGCGCCGGCACTGGCAAAAGCAACGATTGGAATTTCGATGAATGATGCTTCGCAAATTGCCATGCAGAGTGCACAGGTAGTGTTGATGAATAATGGGCTACGGAAACTTCCCATGGCATTGGGCCTGGGTAAACATACTTATATCACTATTAAGCAAAACCTGTTTTGGGCCTTTGCTTATAATGTTGTGGCTATCCCGGTAGCAGCGTTAGGTTTTCTTACACCCACTTTCGGTGCGCTTGTGATGGGCATGAGTGATGTAGTGCTGGCTATAAATTCAGTTAGATTGTTTGTGAAAAAGGTGGAATAAGTTAGAGGCTGGTTTAATTTTTCCAATTTGTTACGGGATTAGTTTTGGTCGTTAAATATTTT
>CBFGYO010000111.1:0-13645 GCA_965652975.1 uncultured Chitinophagaceae bacterium
TCATTGGCACTTCATGACTACCGGGTCTCACAGTCCCATCGGCTCGTGTCATCCACGCTATGGCTGTTTTTCGTTCTTCGTCAATATGTGTGAAATAGGTGCGGGCTTTTTCAGGTAATAAATGGAGTTTACTGAATTCATCAAAAAAGAATGACGCTACCACGGCAAGCTCATTGCTATCTTTCATTAGTAATGTGCGGTTGCGTATACGCTCCAACGACGCTTCAGTTTCCATTTCACGTTGTAATGTTGCCAATTGCACTTTATCTTTTGCCAGCTCGGACCGCATTTTCTTAACCTGGTATTCAGTATCAGCTCGCGTATTTTCTGCCTTTGCTAATTGTAGCGCATACTTTTCAAGTTCGGAGCTTGCCTCTTTGAGCCCTTTTTTTAGGATAGATTTTTCCGCGGCAGTAATATTTTCCGACTGCAATAAAGTGTCCAGTAACTTCTGAAGTTGGTGGTTCATTGTTTATTTATTTACAGCGCAAAGCTGCTGGTGGCATCTACTTTGCATGTGCTTTTGCTTTTAATATCCCCCCGGTTGCCTCACGTATACTCTGTATATAAACAAATGCTTTTGGATCAATCTTTATGATAGCATCCTGTACCTGCACAATTTCAAGACGGGTAATAACGGTTACGATTATCTGGCAATCCGTTTTAATGTCAAAATTTCCTGGCATATATCCCCGTTCACCATGGTATACTGTTATCCCTTTTCCCAATTCATTTACAAGAAAATCCTTTATTTCTTCCTGGCGAGACGAGATAATATTCATTGCAGTGTATTCTTCGATGCCATCCACTACATAGTCGGTAGTACGAGCTGCGGCAAAGTAGGTAATGATCGAATACATCGCTGTCTCGATACCAAATTGCAATGCGGCTACCGCAAAAATCAGGGTGTTGAATGCCATGATGATCTCGCTGTTTGAAAAGCCGGTTTTTTTGCGGGTAAATACCGCGATCACTTCCGCTCCGTCGATCACGCCCCCGGCCCTTATCACCAGCCCCATACCAGTGCCCATGAGCACTCCCCCAAAAATTGCGATCAGCAATTTATCACTGGTAATAGGCTCGATCTTTACAAATTGTAATCCGCCTGCGAGTAATACGACTGCAATGGTGGTTTGCACAGCAAAGGTTTTGCCGATGCGTTTGTATCCAAGATAGATAAAGGCGATGCTGAGTACAAGCAACAGTACACTGATATTGAAATGAAAAATTTCATGGAATAAGATCGAAATACCGGTAATGCCGCCGTCCATAAATCTATTGGGGATCATAAATCCTTTCATCGCCAGTATGGAAAGGGCCACCCCACAGGCAAGAAGAAACATGTTTTTTGGGATTCCAGACTTTTCCCCATTCAATACTGTCGCTTTTAAACTTTTTTGTCATGCTATGCAGTCAATGTACATCGTACAGTTTTGGTAAAATAAAGATTGATGGATTCTTCAAAGGAAGAGGCTTACTTCACTATCTGTACGCAAAAGGTGCATTATCACTGTTGCGGGGTCACTTATACCGATTGCTATAGAGGAATTTCAATGCACGTCAAAAACGGTTTAGATGGATATCGGGCTTCCAAAATAACTTTAATTTAGCTTAAATGGTCAAATTGACGAAATTGGAGTCGTTTATAGGAGAATTTGTAGCCCAATGATGGTAATTCTTCTTACTTCGCGTTAATATAAGGTGTTGCACGCAATTCCTTTTTGCCATTCTGCTTTAAAAGAGTATCTTCGGATAGTTAAGATAAAAATACTTCATCATTCAGTCAGGATCAGTAACGATTCTTACACTTCGACCCGGTAAAAGTTTTTCCTCCTCTTTTCTCCTTGTTGCTGTTTTTTTATCGATTTAATTAAAGTTAAAATTTTTTGTATTATGAACATGTATGTTTCTAACCTGGGTTTTCATACCACTGACGACGATTTAAGAAAATTGTTTGAGCCTTTTGGCCAGGTATCGTCAGCTAAAGTAATAACCGACAGGGAAACCGGAAGGAGCAGGGGTTTTGGATTTGTTGAGATGTCATCAAATGACGAAGCCGGTGCAGCTATGACTAAGTTGAACGGTAAAGAAGTGGAAGGAAGATCTATTTCTGTAACTATTGCAAGGGAAAAAGAAACCAGGACCGATAAAAAACGTTGGTAATTTTTTTACGGGAAGACATAAAGTTCTTCCCGTAATCTTTTTCAATCAATTCCCAACGAACTAAATTATTTGTTTACAACATTATGGCTACAATTCTCCAAATATTGAATGCAGACAGAAGCCTGAGCCTTTTCAACAAAGGATTAAAAGCAACTGGTCTCGACGTTAAAATGAACGAAATAGGTCCTTTTACAATACTTGGTCCAGTGAACCTGGCTCTTGGCAGGCTGATGTCGCCTACTTATGAGCAATTGCTCGAACCAGCTAATAATACGAGACTAGCGGACTTTTTGATGGGATATATTCTTACTGGCAAGAAAATGCTTTCGGATTTCCGGCACAACCAGCAGCTACCAGCAATGGATGGCAAGATGGTTTTGGTAAATACAGCGAATAGTGATGTACGCATCAATGGATCAAAGATCCTGGCCCGCGACAGGCAGGGTTCAAACGGAGTGATCCATTTACTGGATACAACTTATAGTGTTGCTGAACCGGTGAGCTAGCAAATTTTTCATCGATCAATTTTTAATACAAGTCTATGCATTTTCAAAAACAGGATATGGAAGGCACACAATATAACTGGGCTTCGGAAGGAGAAAGGAGCAGCTATATGGGTCAGCCAAGCCGCAGAACATTCGACCGTTACAATGGAGACCAGGTACTTTTTCTCATTAATTTCTATGGCTCACTTTCCGAGCAATTCACAATCCAGGAAGGTAAACTTATCGAACAGAGAATTCTTAATGAATTGCCGCTGGAAGCAAAGAGCGAAATATCCGTTTTCAACTGGATACGAAATGCAGAAATGGCCAGGTAAAAAATATCGTTAACAATTCAATCGTTACTAATGACATTCGAACAAGTAGAAGACATCATCAAGAAAAGAAATACAACCGCAACAGCATTCCAGATCAGGTTCAAGGCACGCAATTCAATGAAAGGCATCTTTATTAAATCAGCCGATTACAACGAGCTGAGCCGTAAAAATTTGTGGCGTGTAGTAAGCGAAAGCCGTATGGAATCGTATATGAAATCGCATGATGAAAACCTGTCGAGAATTTTTAACGGCACCGAGTTTACCAAACTGGAACTTATCCCCTAAGTACCGTTGCATTACTCACGGTAACAAACAGCATTAATATTCATTCCTGCTCCAACGGAAGCAAAAAGGATGATATCGCCCGGACGCAAATTGTGTTCCGGCATTTTTCCTTTACGGACCATATGGTAAAGTGTAGGTACTGTTGCAACTGAGCTGTTGCCCAGCCATTGTATGCTCATAGGCATTACATTTACAGGTGGATGAGCAATGTCGTACAGGCTGTATAATCTTTTGAGGATTTCCTCATCCATTTTTTCATTGGCCTGGTGAATGAATATTTTTGTCACGTTCATAATGTCGACACCCGACTCGTCAAGACATTTTTTCATAGCCAGCGGCACGTGTTTCAAAGCGTACTCATATACTTTTCGTCCTTTCATTTTTATATACAGCGCATCATCCTGCTGGCCGGGACAATACGTTTTTCCCATATTAATATAAAAAACCTCCTCCAGGCTATGCGTTTGTGCGCAGTGGCCAATGATACCGGTGCCATCGTCGCCAGTGTCTTTATATTCCAGTACGCAGGCGCCGGCGCCGTCTGCAAAGATCATGCTGTCCCTGTCGTGTGGATCCAGTACACGCGACAACGTTTCTGTACCGATCAATAATACCTTGCGGGCCATACCAGCTTTAAAATATACGTCTCCTAAGATAAGTGCATGTATCCATCCGGGGCATCCCACGAGGATGTCGTAGGCAACACATTCAGGTCGCTTTATGCCGAGGAAATGTTTTACCCGGCAGGCAAGTGATGGTACATTTTGCGATTGCAGGCTATTATGGGCTATATCGCCGAAATTTTGAGCCACGATGATCTGGTCCAGCGTTTCCGGGTCAATACCGCTTTGTTCCAATGCTTCTCTTCCCGCTTCAGTGGCCATGTCGGAAGCGTTAAGCTCATCGGGGATATACCGCCTTTCGGCAATTCCAGTTATCTTTTTGAATTTTTCGATGATTGTCTGGGGTGTGTTGGGCACCCGCAAACCACTTTCCTCATAAAAAGTGCTGTTAATAAAACTTTCATTTAAACGTATGGCTTCTGGTATATACGCTCCAGTACCTGTAATAACTGACTTGAACATGTTGTATTTAAAACTTTTTTTTGAATTTGATAGGTAAGTAAGTACCGGGTTCCGACGATGCAGGCGGCAGCAGTAACTACGTCTTAACTGGTGAAAAAAGAATGCCGAAAAGGTACTAAAATTTTGGGACTATCTGGGGATGGGGCTGACGGTGCATTTATGGAAATTGGAGTTGTCAAAACTGTATTATTATTTAATCCTTAATTTAGCCGCCTTATTTATCTGTCTATGCCAACCGATGTAAACCGCCAGTTCCTGGACTTTGAAAAGCCGATCAAAGATCTCATTGACGAGATCGCTAATATGAAACACCGGCAGGAAAAGACCAAGCTCGACCTGAGCGATCCCATACATAAGCTGGAAGCGAATATACTGGAGAAGAGAAAAGAAATAACCCAGGATCTCAGTAGCTGGCAGCGTGTACAACTGAGCCGTCATCCCGACAGGCCGTATACCATGAAGTATATTGAAAAAATGACGGACGAATTCGTTGAACTATTCGGCGACCGGAATGTAAAGGACGACAAAGCAATGATCGGTGGCTTTGCATCGCTTGATGGAGAAACGGTGATGATCATCGGCCAGCAGAAAGGTATAAATACCAAGATGCGGCAAATGCGCAATTTCGGCATGGCCAACCCCGAGGGATACAGGAAAGCTTTACGCCTGATGAAGCTGGCTGAAAAATTCAATAAGCCCGTCATCACCCTTATAGATACTCCTGGCGCTTACCCCGGTTTGGAAGCAGAAGAACGGGGACAGGGTGAAGCAATCGCACGTAATATATATGAAATGATCAGGCTGAAAGTGCCAGTAATTTGTGTAATCATTGGAGAAGGCGCAAGCGGTGGCGCACTCGGTATCGGCGTAGGTGATAAAGTGTTCATGATGGAAAATACCTGGTACACCGTTATTAGCCCGGAAAGCTGTTCATCAATATTGTGGCGCAGTTGGGATAAAAAAGAAGTGGCAGCCGAACAGTTGAAACTTACCGCAGAAAAGATGCTTGGTTTTGGATTGATCGATGGCATTATTCCCGAACCACCCGGTGGGGCACATTGGGATTATGCTGAATCTGCAAGGATACTCAAAGAATTCCTCAAGCCGGTATTAAAAGAACTTAAGGCAATTGCTCCCGAACAAAGGGTAACCAACAGGATCGAAAAGTTTGGTCGCATGGGATTTTGGGAAGAGGCCTAAGATTTGATAAGAGATAAAAACTAAAAGATAAAAGTTGCTTAGGTCAGCGTTTCCGTGTGAACTAACTTTTATCTTTTAGTTTTTATCTTTTATCTGAATCATGTATGTTCGCAGCAATAAAAAGGCTATATGTCATTGAGAGATCAATTTCGGGGAACGGGAATCGCTATTATCACACCATTTTTGGAAGACGGCTCCATTGACTGGGATTCGTTTAGGGGACTTATCAATTTCTGGATTGAAAATAAAGTAGAGTATTTGGTTGTGCTCGGTACTACCGGCGAAAGTGCAACCATACATGGTGCGGAAAAACAGCAGGTGTTTTCTTTTGTACATGCCGAAACCAAAGGCCGTCTGCCGCTGGTAGCAGGTATAGGAGGAAATGACACGAAGGAAGTAGTAGAAAATTTCAAACAATTCAACCTCGAAGGCTACAGTGCAATATTGTCTGTATCGCCATACTATAACAAACCCAACCAGGAAGGCATTTTCCAGCATTATAAAGCACTTGATGCCGCAACACCACTGCCGATCATCATGTATAATGTGCCAGCACGTACCGGTATGAATGTAACTGCCGATACACAATTGCGCATTGCACGAGAGTGTAAAAATATTTTTGCAACCAAGGAGGCCAGTGGTGACTTCAACCAGCTTAACCAGATCCTTAAATACAAGCCGGTTGATTTTATGGTGATCAGTGGCGATGATCCAATTACCCTGCAGATGATTGCCATGGGTGCTGAAGGTTTGATCTCCGTTGTTGCCAATGCCTATCCAAAAGATTATGCAGAAATGGTAAGGCTTTGCATGGATGGCCACTTCGCAGAAGCAGACGATCTCCATTATAAATACATAGATATTATTAATTCAATGTTTGCCGAAGGCAGCCCCAGCGGGGTAAAAGCCTTTTTAAGTGAAATGGGACTTTGTAAAAATATTTCCCGGCTTCCTGTATGGCCGGTAAGTGATAAACTAATGCAAAAGATCCGGGAGCAAATGAAAGAAGCGCTGTTGTGAGTTAGTTACCTTAGAATATGATTAAACCCTCCTTCTCCTTCGTTGTTTCAATACTTGCAGCTACTACAGCCATATGCCAGCAAACAGCGCGTTTGGAAATAAAAAAACTGCCGGTACATCACCCGGCAGGAAGCTCCATCTATATGGCAGGAAATTTCAATGGATGGAACCCCAAAGACGATCAATATACCTTCAAACAATTACCGGATGGTACGTATGCTTTAGATATAAAATTGGAGCCGGGTAAATATGAATACAAAATTACCAGGGGTGGTTGGGATAAGGTAGAATGTAAGAAGGATGGCAGCGGGATTGAAAACCGGGTGCTAACCGTCACAAACAATATGAGCGTTCAGTTGGAAATAGAAGAATGGAAGGATCGTATTCCTGAAAAACCTAAATCCAGTACTGCAAGCAGGCATGTCCATGTCATCGATACAGCTTTCTGGATTCCTCAGTTGAAAAGGCAAAGGCGTATTTGGATTTATTTGCCTGCGGGATATGAAAGTAGTGAGGACAAATCACGATATGCAGTGCTGTACATGCAGGATGGGCAAAATATATTTGACGACGCTACATCTTTCTCTGGTGAATGGGGTATTGATGAAACTCTGGATTCAAGCAAGAAAAATCTCATAGTGGTGGGAATAGATCATGCAGGCGAAAAGCGGTTGAATGAATATAACCCCTACGATACCGAACGTTTCGGAAGAGGAGAGGGGAGTGCTTATGTAGATTTCATCGTAAAAACATTGAAACCCTATATCGATAAAAATTACCGGACCAGGAAAGATAAACAACATACAATGATCGCAGGCAGCTCGCTGGGTGGCCTCATCTCCATGTATGCTGTATTGAAATATCCCAAGGTGTTTGGCGCAGCCGCCTTATTCTCTCCTTCGTTTTGGGTAGCTCCGGAAATTTATACATTGATGAAACAAAAGGGAAAAAAAGTAAAAAGCAATCTTTATTTCTTCGTCGGCAAAATGGAAGGAGAAAGCATGGTTCCCGACATGCTGCGTGCATTTTCAACGATGGCCGCCGTATCAAAATCCAATATGAAATCTGTAATTCGCGACGAGGGAAAACACAATGAAACTACCTGGCGGAAGGAATTTCCAGATGCACTGCAGTTCATGACTACCGGCGAATTGGCCCGGAAAAAATAAAAGATTTCACTATATAAAAGAAAATTTCTTTAAAGCAAATATGTAACCTGCTACATAGTAAACTTTTATCTTTTGCATGGTAAATTTTTTCTTTTCGATAGTATTTTTACCTTGCTTGCTGGCGTATTCCTCCGTATTTTTTCATTGCGAAAAATAATCTGATCCTGAAAACGTTTACCCTCCATGCGAACCGTACTCCTATACCTACTGCTAATGAGTTCCGTGTCCGTTTCGGCACAAAATGTTCTCGATTCTATCCAAGTATATGAATATCCTGTTCGCCAGGGTACGATTTACAAGTACGAGTACGATTGTAATTCCACTACGATTTGTGCACCTTCATTATCAATCGTGTCGGTGGTTACTTCCAACGATTCAGTTTTTCATTTCGAAGAGGGAACTGTCGCAGGCGTATTTGCACTGGACGATTTCCATACTATTACTATTAAGAATGCAAAAGATGAATTTATCACCTATAGCAACCTGCAGCAGGTATCACTGAAAAAAGGTGATAATGTTTCCAGGGGAATGCTGTTGGGTACTGCCGCTAAAAGTGAAGAAGGGTTGGCTGCAGAACTTAACCAGGTAGATATTTTGATCTTACGCAAGGTGAAACAACTTTCTTATCGCAAAGCAGTAGAGTATGTCAGGTATACAATGTCTACACCTGGCAAAAGCACTCGCTATACCAGCTATGTCGGCACGTCGGGTGCTGCTGATGGGTCGCCGCGCTAATAATTGAAACTAGATTTTGTAAGCCACACCTTCAAGTGCAAGCTCCGTACTGGGAAATACTTCCCTGGCTTCACTTTCAAATTCTTCAAGGGTATCGTACTTGCTGCTAAAATGTCCAATCAATAATTTTTTAACACCTGCTTTCAGGGCGATGGTTGCAGCCTGCCGGGTAGTAGAATGAAACCTGCTTTCCGCCCGCTCGCGAAGATGATCGAGGTAGGTAGTTTCATGATAAATCATATCCGCATTTTGAATATGTGGAATGATTGACTCGTCATACTTGGTATCGGCACAAAACGCATAGGTTTTACCTGGCTGAGCAGGATCTGTAACCAAACTGTTTTGGATAATTGTTCCATCCTTGCGGGTATAATCTTCCCCATCCTTCAACCGGTTGTAGAAGGATGATGGTATTTCATGCTCCCGGGCCTTGTCTGGATTTAACTTTCGGGGTTGTTTTTTTTGATGAAAGACAAAACCATAGCATTCGATGCGATGATTAGTCCGAAAACTCTTAACGGTGATCTTTTCATCGTCCAGCAACGTAGCTGCCCCGGTGATGCTGTGTATATATAGGGGATAGCATAATTGTGTATCGGCAACCTTCAACTGAATTTCTATAATTTCTTTCAAAGGAGACGGGCCAAAAACGTGTAGCTCCTGCTGGTGACCTAGCAGGCTGAAGGAATTGATAAGGCCGATAAGCCCGAAGTAGTGATCACCATGCAAATGCGAAATAAAAATATGGGATATCTTACCACGGCGGATCTTGTAATTAATCATCTGTATCTGCGTACCCTCGCCGCAATCAACCAAATAATTGGTACCATCAAGGGTCACCACCTGGCTTGTAGGATGGCGGTCAAATGCGGGAACAGCGGAATTGTTGCCAAGGATAGTGACAGCGAGCATGCGCTAAAATACGATAAATGAGCATTCGTTTGAGAGCGAGGAACAGAGCGAAGAGCGAGAAACAGAGCGAGCGCGAGTGATATCACCCTCGCTCTCCGCTCTGTTCCTCGCTCTGATTAGATGCTGTCTTCATCATCCAACAATTCCCTTTCAATTTCTTCCATCTGCACGATATCCCAGGCTTCACTTTCGGTGGGCGTAACATTCATCATTTCCAATAGTTCATTTTTGTCGAGGAAATCTTCCACTGGTTGTTGCAGCTCACAAATAACGAAAGATGCACTGTTCTCATAAAACTTTTGTTGTATATAGACCAGTTTTTCAGCCGCAGCGATATCTATGTTTTCAATGTCTTTTAGTTTCAGCACCAGGTTTTTAACGTCATTTTGCAGGTAGGGGAGCAAACATTCACCCAATTCTTCTGTCATAGTAGCAGAAAGTGATGGTCCTGGCAACGTGATGGCATGAAATTTTTCTTTGGTATCGGTTTTGACTTGCATAATGTACCTTAGGGTTATAGATCCGTTCGCATTATTTCTGTTAAACCGCTAAGCTGAAAAAAAGCATAACGGATTTCTGACCTACCATTGTTCTTAAATTGACCTGTTGAGCCTGTCAGCCTCCTGGCAAGAGTTCCGCAAAGTGAAAAAACTGGCAGTTCCCGACAACTTAAATTATCAACATCTCGTTTATAAATACGGGAAAACCGGAACCAAATATATTTGTTAATATTGTATAACAACCAATTATCTTAAATGGATAACAATTTTTCAGCCCAGGTAAAAGAGATCATTTCATTCAGCAGGGAAGAGGCCTTACGATTAGGAAATGATTTTATCGGTACCGAACATCTCCTCCTCGGTTTGATCCGTGAAGGCGATAACACTGCTGTGCGTATCCTCAAAAGTTTTAATGTTGATCTGTACGAATTACGGAAGGAAATCGAACTGGCCGTAAAAGACAAGACCGGCAAAAACATTGCTAATATCAACAGCCTTCCTCTCACCAAGCAGGCAGAAAAAGTGATACGGGTAACCGTGCTCGAAGCAAAAGCATTAAAAAGTGCAACGGTTGAAACGGAGCACCTCATGCTTTCTATTTTAAAGAATAAAGAAAACATTGCAACACAAATCTTAAATCAGTTTGACGTGGATTATGATCTTTTCAGACAGGAACTTGGGATTGTAAAATCAAACGATCCCCGCGCGGAATATACAGACGAGAACGATGATGACTTTGATGAAGAAAAAAAATATTCTGGCCAAAAAGCAGGTAGCAAACAACAGGGCAATGCAAAAAGCAAAACCCCGGTGCTGGATAATTTTGGCAGGGATATTACCAAACTGGCCGAGATGGGAGCACTTGATCCTATTGTAGGCAGGGAAAAGGAAATCGAACGTGTATCGCAAATCCTTTCGCGTCGTAAAAAGAACAACCCGATCCTTATCGGTGAACCGGGCGTGGGTAAAACCGCGATCGTTGAAGGTCTTGCTCTCCGTATCGTTCAAAGAAAAGTATCCCGTGTATTGTTTGATAAACGCGTGATATCGCTTGACCTCGCAGCTCTTGTTGCCGGTACTAAATACCGTGGCCAGTTTGAAGAGCGTATGAAAGCGATCATGAATGAGCTTGAAAAGAACCGCGATGTAATTCTCTTCATCGACGAATTGCACACTATTGTGGGTGCCGGTGGTGCCAGCGGATCACTCGACGCGAGTAATATATTCAAGCCCGCTCTTGCACGTGGCGAACTTCAATGTATTGGTGCATCCACACTGGATGAATACCGGATGTATATCGAAAAAGATGGCGCGCTTGATCGTCGTTTTCAGAAAGTAATGGTTGATCCACCAAGTGTGGATGATACGATCCAGATATTAAACAATATCAAATCGAAATACGAAGATTATCACAACGTAACTTATAACGACGAGTCCATCGACGCTTGTGTGAAACTGAGTGATCGTTATATAACTGATCGCCTGTTGCCCGACAAAGCCATCGATGTAATGGATGAGGTAGGCGCCCGTGTGCACCTAAAAAATATCAATGTGCCTCAAAACATCGTGGATCTTGAAAAAAAGATTGAAGATGTAAAGAACGAAAAAAACAAGGTGGTAAAAAGCCAGAAGTTTGAAGAGGCAGCTTCCCTGCGTGATACGGAAAAGAAATTGCAGGAAGACCTGGAAAAAGCCAAGAATGACTGGGAAGAAGAAAGTAAACACAAACGTTACCCCATAGATGAAGAAGCAATTGCCGAAGTAGTAAGCATGATGACGGGCATACCCGTTAAGAGAATGGTACAGGCTGAAACTGAGAAGTTGCGTAAGATGGCGGATGATATGCAGGAAATGGTGGTTGGACAAAAAGAAGCTATCAGTAAAGTAGTAAAAGCCATTCAGCGTAACAGGGTGGGATTGAAGGATCCTAAAAAACCAATCGGCACATTTATTTTCCTTGGACCAACCGGTGTAGGTAAAACAGAGCTTGCGCGTGCACTGGCGAGATATATGTTCGATTCCGAAGATTCACTGATCCGTATTGATATGAGTGAATACATGGAAAAGTTTACGGTAAGCCGACTGATTGGTGCACCTCCCGGTTATGTAGGATATGAAGAAGGTGGACAATTGACCGAAAGAGTGCGCAGGAAACCTTACAGCGTAATATTACTCGACGAAATTGAAAAGGCGCACCCGGATATCTACAATATATTATTACAGGTGCTGGACGATGGCCAGCTTACAGACGGACTGGGCAGAAAAGTAGACTTCAAAAATACCTTGATCATCATGACCTCTAATATTGGTGTACGCCAATTGAAAGATTTTGGTTCTGGTGTTGGATTTACTACAACCAACAAAATGGAACACGAAGATGAGGCCAACAAACAGGTGATTGAAAAAGCTTTGAAGAAAACTTTCTCTCCGGAATTTCTAAACCGTATTGATGATGTGGTAATCTTCAACAGCCTGAGCAAAGAAAATATCTTTAGCATCATCGACATCCTGATGAAAGGTGTAATGAAGAGACTTACAAGCCTTGGCTTTAGCCTCGAACTCACGGAAGGGGCTAAATCATTCCTGGCTGATAAAGGCTATGATGTACAATTTGGCGCAAGACCGTTGCACAGGGCTATCCAGAAATATCTTGAAGATCCCCTGGCAGAAGAGATACTTAATTTGCATGTAAAAGCGGGTGACATGCTGGAAGCAGACGTAGATAAGGATAATACCAAGCTTACATTTACATTTAAGAAACAGCCAGAGCAAAAATCGAAGGCATAATAATTTCTTTGACAATATTTATAAGGGCACTCCAACGAGTGCCCTTTTTTTATGGGCGTATTAAGGGTGAACTTCACGTCCTAATAGCAGGAAGATGAAATATGAAGAGTGCCCAATGCAATTCTATGATGACCGATATGTTTATGATCCTATGTGGTAAAAAAGCTAATAAGAACATCCTCCATACAGGCTTTAATAAAACTTACTTCTATTACTTGCGGATAACCATGAAACAGTAATTTTGCTCATCGCATGGCAAAAAAGATTATCATAACAATCGATGGCTGGTCAAGCTGCGGAAAGAGCACCCTGGCAAAGCAACTCGCAAAAGAGCTTGGATATATTTATGTGGACAGCGGCGCAATGTATCGCGCCATCACGCTCTATTTTTTACGCAATAATATTGATCCCGGTGAAAAAAAGGAAATACGTGAGGCACTGAAAAGCGTTAACCTTGAATTTGTTTACAACGATAAGAGCCAAAGTAGCGAGATATACCTCAATGGTGAAAATGTTGAGTACCTCATTCGAGATCTTATTATAGCGGAAAAGGTAAGTGATGTGTCAGCCCTCAAAGAAGTACGTGAGTTTGCAGTGGCGCAGCAACAGAAAATGGGAGCAAAAAAGGGTATCGTCATGGATGGAAGGGATATTGGCACCGTAGTTTTTCCCAAAGCAGAGCTGAAAATCTTTATGACTGCCGATAATACAGTGAGGGTAGAACGAAGGTTCCGTGAGCTTTATGAAAAAAATCCAAACGTGACGATCGAAGAAGTAAAAAATAATCTCGAAATGAGGGATTATATTGATTCTCACAGGGCAATCAGTCCTCTTCGTAAAGCAGATGATGCCCAGGAACTTGATAATACAAATCTTACCGAATCGCAACAGTTTCAAAAAGCAATGGGTTGGGTGCGCAAGATATTATCGTAAAAGTCCCATAAATACTTGCAAATATTAAAAGAGATT
>CBFGYO010000112.1:0-13575 GCA_965652975.1 uncultured Chitinophagaceae bacterium
TGTTCCAGTTGTTAGTTTGTTTGTTTTTCAACAACCAGGTGCGCAGGTCGTCAACAGTTTTTGTATCGCCGGCAATTTCCTGGAATGCTTCTATGAGCAGTGCCTGTCTTTCCACCGGAGCTTCGTACCACCACCAGCTACGCACAGCATCTTTCCAGTACATACCCAGCTCCTCATTAGTTATAGATGTTTCTTTCAGTGATTTAAGGATCGCTTTAGGAGTTACCAGGTCGCCGGTACGATGTAGTGCCAGGGCAGTAAGGCCCTGCATGTATTTATTTTGTTGTGTCCATGTAGCCTGCGCGCGTTGCCTGAAATAGTTATATGCCGTTTGCGAAGCCGCCGGTATTTTATATTCAGGGAAGAAACTGCGCAGGTATAGGTAATGGATGCTCGTGTACCACGGCATATGCTTTTTCAGATCTGTTTTATTTTTTACAAGCGCATCATAATCTTCTTTGATCTTACGATCGAGATAAGGGATGGCCGTTGCAAGTAGTTGTCTTAGCTTGCTCTCCTGGCTGTCATCGGTTAATGCCTTTAATTTTCTAAGATGGCCAATGCCGGTAACGATGTATTGAGTAATGTATCGGTCATCCTGCCCACCTTTGAACCATACAAAGCCACCATTTTCCAATTGCATCTGTCTCAATTTTTCAAAAGACGCGTTTAGTTCAGCATTCATCCTGATCATATCGAAGAGTAGCGCGATATTTTTCTTTTGTTGTGCTTCGCTATTAGCCTGCAATACCCATGGTGTTTCTTCAAGCAATACTGCTTTCAATTCCTGGTTTTTCTGGAGATTACTCAACAGTGCTGCGGTATCGGTGATCTTCCATTTTTCAAATACCTGTTTTATTCGTGGTGATGAGTTGCTGATCATTGTTGCCAGTGAATTGGCATAGTAGCGGTTCCAGGTTTGTTCCGAGCAATCGTATGGATATTCCATCAGGTAGGGTAGGGCCTGCACGGCATACCATGCCGGATTGGATGTGTACTCGATCGTCAACGCGTGGTGCTTGAGCGTTTCGGAATTTCCGGACTTAAGCAGATTGTCGAATTTGAATTCTTTCGTTCCACCGCCACGTACATTCAATGGAAGCGTTTCGGTGACGAGCATACGGTTGGTGAGAACGGGCAATGCATTTTCTTCTCCATCGCTATAGTCGCCCGAGCGTGCTACAATTCTCCATATTAACGCTTTGTTGAAGAGGAAAGGAATTTCCATTGGAAATTTTACCGATTCACTTTGTCCTGCGGCAACGGTGAAATACTGGTTGGGCATCATATTCTTAAACCAGCCATCTATGGGTTGATTAGTAGTGGCGTCGATTAATTGTAATTCAGCCTGCCCCGTGAGCTCTTTTTCTGTCAGGTTCACAATCTTGGTACTAAATTCAATTTTGTCGCCTTCACGTACAAATCGTGGAGCATTGGGTTGCACCATCAATTGTTTTTGGGTGATGATCTCCTTGGTGCTGATACCAAAGGCGGCTTCCTTAGTATGTGCAAGAGTCATGAATTTCCAGCGGGTAAGTGCTTCCGGAATTGTAAATGAAAATTCGATGGAGCCTGAAGCATCGGTGCGGAGTTCAGGAAAGAAGAAGGCAGTTTCATTGAAGTTTTTACGGATTTGTGTGACGGCATCCTGAACGGCGACGGGCGCTTGATTACCTACTGAACCAACAGATAATTCATCCATTCCGGCTTGCGCTAATGATTCCAATGCAGGAGGGGCACCTTGACTCGCATCGGTGGCTATAGGAGCATTTGCACTTACCTTCATCCCGGCGGCTCTCCCCTGCAAACGCCAATCTCCATATCCAACTCCATCTCCATCCAAATCGTAAGCACTGGAAAGCAAGCGATCATAAATCTTGATGATTCCTTTTGTTTCTTTGTTACTTACATATTTCAACAGCGCTTCTACCTTCGTGAAATTCAGGTCACCACTCCACTTGCGTATATTTTGAAACACCGGCCATACTGAAGGTTTATTCCATTGATGCGGGTAAAACTGGTCAAGCGAAGCATCGTACATGCCCGCCAGCATTTCGGCAGCTACCAGTTCTTTTTTATAACCAGTAATTTTAATCTTCCATCTTTCTTCAGCGCCTGGTAATAACTTGTCGCGGAAACTTGCATATTCGATATTTAATTCTTTATTGGTCCACGGCACTTCAATCGTATGATTGCTTTGGAAAACGCGATTGTGTTTTACAAACAGCCAGCCTTCGGCAAAGTTGCCGCGATCTTTTTCAGTAATGGGAAAATCGAAACTCCTTTTTTCCCTGTTCATTTTCACAAATGAATAGGTATTTGTCACTTCTTCGTTCCACAATGTTCCCTTGGTATGCGTTTGTACGACAAAAACATTCTCCGCGGCTGTCCCAATTTTAATGCGTGCTGTTTCTCCTGGTTCCACGGGCCGTCCACCCTGGCTCCAGAGATATTTTGGTACTGCGAGTTCCTTACTTTGTTCGTCAAACAATTCGATGTATTGCACATCCTTCACTTCCTGTCCTTTATTATCTTTTGCTACTACTTCAACAACATAATAGCCCGGGAGATATTTATTCACCACTGACCATTCGCCATTTTGCTTCACCGAATCATGTTTGTCGAATATCGTCAATCCCCTTGTCCAGCTTGCAGGGTCAGTTTCATTGTCGTATTCATCATAGGGGAAATATTGAAGGTATTCCTGTTTGGCCATTAAAAATTGGTCGGGGCGGTCCCAATAACGATCGCGGATCAATCTTTTTTCTTCATGCAATTTTGTAATCGTAACACGAACAATGGAGGGTTCGAATTCACCCGCAAAATTTTCGGTACGAATAAATATCGAGCGCAGGCTGTCGGTCGCAAGCGTTGGTGGGATTACCGTTTTAATTAATAATGATTTATAGCTTGCAGCAATCATCTTTTCCCCGCTGCGCGTTTCACCGTTGAGATCGGTAATATCTACATATACGCGATAATCGAATGCGGGTTCAAATTTCTTGTCAATTTTAAGATCAGGTATTGCTGTAAATTCTATCACAAAACGTCCGTCTTTGTCAGTCTTTATCTCACCATGAGCAATTTCCAGCGGCTCCGCAGGTGGCATCCACCAGCGCCTGAACATCCAGGGATATAAAAAGCGCGGCTCTCTCACCACCCGGTATTTAACTACTGCATCGCCGATCACATTTCCCGCATAAGCTTTCGCAATACCATTTACTTTTATTTTATCATTTACGGTAAATGTGCCTTTCAAAGGTTCAAATTCAACGTAAAATTTTGGACGTTTGTATTCTTCCACCTGGAAATCTGAAGGTCCCTGGTTGTGTTCTACTACCAGGCTGAATTGACCATTGAGAGCACCCTGGGGTAATTGAAACTTTCCATTTACCGATCCATATTCGTTTGTTTTTACTTTGATGCTATCTATATTTTGGTAGTTGGCATCGCGCAGGTAGATGGTTGTGCTAAAACCCGGATTAGGCACAGCGGTTTTTTCCGAAATGTTTCTTTTTAAAAATATTCCTTTGAAAAAAACCGTTTGCCCGGGACGATACAGGCTCCTGTCCATAAAAAGGAAAGCCGCTATAGTTTCTTTTGGTTGATTTTGTAATCCATCACGATGATAATAGCGGTCGTGCATTACATCTTTCATGAATAGCCTGTCGTTGCCATGCTTTATTTCAAAAAGATAAGGATTCGTACGAACAGGGTTTTTCCCGTCAACAAGCCTCGCCAACCTAAAAAAACCATTTGCATCCGCCTGGTATGCTTTTAATTTTTCCTTTACAACTTTCGATTGCTTTCCATCATAACGTTGCTCCCACACCTGTACCGATGCATTGGAGAGGGGTTGACCATTGTCCCGGTCCAGCACAAAAAAGTCACGGTCATTGGCTACAAAACTGATATTGGAAACATATAATACGCGTGCACCGGTCACACTATTATCTTTATTAAAACTGTTGTCGGAGGATGCGATTAACATGTATTCACCTACCGGCAGTGCATCAACTTTTATTTCCACTTTGTGCGTCTGTAGATCATTGGCGAGTGGAAGTGCCTGTTGCCAGCTTTTCACTGGTTTTGCAGACAAAATACCCGGCCAGAATTTTTCATCGTAGGAATTTTCCAACAGTTTTTCAATCTTATCATCAACGTTGATGAGGCGAAAATGGGTAGTGAAAAAATTCCTGTACTCCATTAATACACGGAAAGGTTGCCCGGGTACGTTCACCTTTTCTACATGAAATTGCATGTAGGGGCTGTTAATTTGGTGAAGGAGGTTTTGTGCATTTATTTTTCCTTCCGACGAGTCTTTTTGTTTAATAATGTTTTCCAGGATCTCTTTTGCCTTTACACGCGCCATTCGGTGCGTGCTATCACCGTATGGCACATAACCTCCAGCTTTTTCATCGTGATAGGCTGCTACCAGGTACCATGCCTGGGCGGCTGCCGGCGTAGTATTGTATTGGTGGGCTACATGATTAATTACATTGAAATATAGCTGGTCCTTTTCAGGATGCACGGAATGTTTCCTTACAAAGGCGATACGCTTTAGGTCCACATCTATCAGCGCATCAGGTTTGACATCATTTAAATGAAAGGCGATAAGGCGTTGAAAAGTTAGAAGGGCCTTATGATGGAGCGATAGCGAATCGTTGGTAACGAAGCGACGCGTTACAAAATCGGCAGCAGGGTCAAAAGCGCTGGCCTGGTCGATTTGGAAAGTGTATGCCGGCTTGCTGATATCTCGTTCATCATTGTCAAAATAATCAATTGCCCTGTGCGCGAGCAAATCGAATAACGTGGGACGGAGATGGCGCATATTGCCTTTAACAATGATGGCATCGAACGGTGCCAGCTTTGTTTGTTGCAATAGTTTTTCATTTCTAACAGACTGAAGATAGTATGCGCTAATAGTTTTGTGGAAATCATCGGCATCCCAGGTACTGATATCTTCTTTCTTAAAAGTCATATCAGTTTTAGTACGATCATACATATTCCAGCGGTGCTGATTGTAATATCTCCAGTATTTCGAGGCGATCATACTATTCAGGATCGAGGTTACCGGTTCCTTACTTACAGCGATTTCCTTTTCCAGCTCCTTTATAGTTAATACATCGTTGTCTTCACGGGTTTCAGATTGCAAATCGTCTATAAATACAAGCGCCTTGATCACCTGCACATCCTGGTTGTCCTTTTTTGCCATGGTATAAATCTTTTTTACTTCCACCAGGGCAGATTGCGGCAATCTTTTGGCTACAAAGGCGGCTACTTTCTTCCATTCGGCATCATAGTTCCGGGTGGGTTGCTGGCTGCTGGCATCCATTGCAAATAAGAGACAAATAAGAGAAGTAAGGAATAAGGTTTTCACGTAATACATGTCTGTCGGGTTATAAATTTTGTACAAGTTAATTAATTGTCTTGTGACGATATGATGCCATAAGGAAGGTTATTTCATAAATAAGAAAGAAGTATTTCAATTCTTACGTCGCCAGGAATTTCGGCGTGTCTGTTTTTGGTATTTAAATGGCATCTTCAAAGGTTTAATCACCCGTTACAGTTTTTTCTTTTCTTAACAGGACGCGGTTAAACAGAGTGATTGAAAACAGTTTACCTGTTGCAATCAATCAATTTCATTTTAATTTACTTGCATGCTGAAACCTTTACCCAGCAAGGGTTTCATTGAATCTGTTTTTGTACTTGTTTTCCTGTTTTAGTGGTTTAACGTTTCATTGAATTGCTAATTGGCACAGTGGCATGTGCTTTGAAATTATACTCCCCAAAAAGGAGGAACAATGAAATTGATCAAAAGAAAATTAAACGAGTTACTCACCGGGATATCGAATAAATCCGGCCGCTATGGTTTTTTACCCGGTAACTACCAGATGGCCCTCATTCCAATAAAAAATAAATAATATGAAAAAGATCTTTACACTTTTTTCGACTGTTCTTTTAAGCATTGCCGTTTTTGCTGCGGCTCCAAAAGCAAAGACGATGCTCACAATCCAATCACAAGTACGTGCCGATTTGCGCGTAGTAATTGATGGACGTCGTTTCGAACCCAACAGTAATTTTATGCGCCTGCAGGGATTGCAAGCCGGTTATCATACCGTAACGATCTATCGTGAAAAAACAGGTGGCATTTTTAACATGATGGGTAAAAGATACGAGCGCATCTTCAGTAGCTCCATCACCCTTCGCCAGCGTACCAATCTCGTAATGACCGTTGACCGTTTCGGCAGAACATCACTGAAAGAAACCAGGTTTGATGGCTGGAACAATGGTGGCGGCAATGGACGAAACAACAGGTATGACGACAGGGGTTATGACCGCGGCCGTGACAACGGTTGGGGCGAAGACTACAGGCAGGGACAGGATTTCGACTATGATGTTGATGGCAGATTAGGTGATTACGACTGGAATAATGGTTATAGCAACGACCGTTTTGGTAATGCTATCAGTGACCGTGAATTCAGCAGGGTAATCCAGGGAATGGAAAATGAATGGCTGGAAGCAAATAAAATGAAATCTGCTACCCAGATCATCAGTACCAATTACCTCACATCAGCTCAGGTAAGACAAATGATGCAGTTGTTCAGTATGGAAAACAATAAAGTTGACCTGGCTAAGCAGGCATATGGTAAAACAGTTGACCAGAGAAATTTCCTGTCAACGATCAGTGACCAGTTTAGTTTCAGTAACAGTAGAGATGAGTTGGCCCGTTATATCCGTAATTTCCGCTAAGAGGAGTTTTTAGACCCTAATAGAGGGGCTTCCGCAAGGAGGCCCTTTTTTTATAGATAAAAGGCAAAAGATAAAAGATAAAAGTTGTTTTAGGTTGAGAATGCCAATGAATACAAAGGCAGAAAAAAAGCACTCATGTAGAGTGCTCGACCTTAAAGAACTTTTATCTTTTAGCTTTTATCTTTTATCTATCTCCCTGCCACTTCCGCCATCCTCTTCCCAATATCCGCAGGGCTACTTACGACGTGAATGCCGCACTCACTCATTATTTTCATTTTTGCAGCCGCAGTGTCATCAGCACCACCAACGATTGCGCCGGCATGACCCATGCGGCGGCCGGGAGGAGCAGTTTGACCGGCGATAAAACCTACGACTGGTTTTTTGTTACCATTTGCTTTGATCCAGTTAGCAGCTTCAGCTTCCATGCCGCCACCAATTTCACCGATCATTACAATAGCGTCAGTTCCGGGATCATTCATAAACAATTCAACTGCTTCCTTGGTAGTAGTGCCGATAATGGGATCGCCACCGATTCCTACGGCAGTTGAAATACCCAAACCCGCTTTGGCCACCTGGTCGGCAGCTTCGTATGTGAGCGTTCCTGATTTAGAAACGATACCTATTCTACCTTCTTTGAATACAAAGCCAGGCATGATTCCTACTTTGCACTGGCCGGCGGTGATAACACCGGGACAGTTTGGGCCGATAAGCCTGGTATTCTTTCCCAGTAAATAGCTTTTCACTTTTACCATATCCTGCACTGGAATACCTTCGGTAATGCAAACAACTAGTTTGATGCCCGCGTCGGCTGCTTCCATAATGGCATCGGCAGCAAATGCCGGTGGCACAAATATGATGCTTGTATCAGCTCCTGTTTTCGCAATACATTCGGCCACGGTATTGAAGATCGGGCGCTCCAGGTGTGTATTGCCACCTTTACCGGGTGTAACACCGCCAACTACCTGTGTGCCATATTCGATCATTTGTGTTGCATGAAAAGTTCCCTCAGTGCCCGTAAACCCCTGCACCAGTATTTTGGAATTTTTATCGACAAGAATACTCATAGCCTTTGATTAAGTCCGGCAAAAGTAAGAGGAAAATGTGGAAATGCGGAAATGGGACGGAAAGCAGATAAAAACTAAAAGATAAAAGATAAAAGTGGTTTTATGCCGAGTTTCCGAACGGATACAATTTTTATCTTTTATCTTTTAGTTTTTATCTGCTTTTGAAGGTTTCCACATTACTTAAGAAGCTCATCAATATCCCTGTCATTCGGAATTTTGCCCGTTTCTTCGAGCATTCGCATTTCTTTGGCATCACGCAGAAATTCGGAAGCGAAGATGAATTCGTTGAGTCGCTGGTTCTTGCTGAAAATAATTTCGCGGTTAGTTCCTTCCCATTCTTTATTGCCCTGGTACATGTAGAGGATGTAGTTGCCAATTTCCATCACACTATTCATGTCGTGTGTATTTACAACAGTAGTGATGTTGTATTCAATAGTGATCTCCTGGATGAGTTTATCAATTACAAGGGATGTCTGGGGATCGAGACCTGAATTCGGTTCATCGCAAAACAGGTATTTCGGATTTAAAACGATTGCCCTGGCAAGGGCAACTCTTTTTTTCATACCACCACTAAGTTCTGCAGGGAATTTCCTGTTTACATCCGACAGGTTTACCCTGTTCAACACTTCATTTACACGGTCCAGTTTTTTTCTTACGGTCCAGTCGGTGAACATGTTTAATGGAAACATGATATTTTGTTCCACCGTCTGGCTATCGAATAATGCGGAGCCCTGGAACAGCATGCCGATTTGTGTGCGGATATTGGTTTTTTCTTCGGGATTCATGATGGTGAAGTTTTGCCCGCTATAAAGTATTTCACCCTGGTCCGGTTGAAACAATCCCACCATGCACTTCATCAAAACTGTCTTACCACTGCCACTGGAGCCAATGATCAGGTTGCACTGGCCGGCCTTCATCACCGCGCTTACATCCTGGATCACCACCTTACCGCCAAATGACTTTTTGATATTCTTTACTTCAATCAATGTAAAAAAATTAAAGTATAAATATAGCGATAAGCGGATGGATAACAGAACGTAAACCCGAAAATCTGCTTTCGCAAAATATTGTCTGGGAAATACCAGCAGGAATTTTACAGGAGAAGCGCTGATAGTATGTAATCTGCAAAGAGAATAAGTATGCAACTTACCACAACGGCCTTTGTACTTGCCCTGCCTATCTCCAGAGCGCCGCCCTTTACATAATAACCGTAGAACGAAGGTATACTCGATATGATGAATGCAAAGAAGTAGGCTTTGGTAAGGGCAAAGAACACATTATAGGGTACAAAGTATTCCAGTAAGCCCCTGTCGTACGTATCACCGGATAGGATACCCGCCATTGTGCCCGCCAGTCGTCCCCCCCAGATGCCGAGTACCATGGCAATGATTACCAGGAATGGGATCATCAGCAATGCGGCCAGTATCTTCGGCATTATCAGGTAAGCCTTGGTATTGATTCCCATTATTTCCAACGCGTCAATTTGTTCGCTTACACGCATATTGCCAAGTTCACTTGCAATACGGCTCCCTGCCACACCTGCCAGTACGATACATACAAGGGTAGGGGCAAATTCGAGAATCACCGTATCTCTTACAATTTGTGCGATCGTAGAAGGAGGTATCAGGGGGCTTACAAGCTGGTAAGCCGTCTGGATAGTGGAAACGGCACCGATAAAAACAGAGATAATTGCAACGATGCCCAACGAGCCGACGCCTATCTCCGCGCACTGGTGCATGAACTCCTTCCAGTACATCTTCGCGTTTTCCGGCCTGGAAAACATGCCTTTGATCATCAAAAGGTATTGGCCTATGTCACTGAAAATGGTCATGCAGCTATTTACTGTGTAAAATACGACGAAAAATTTTCCGGTATCATATAAAAGAGATGCGTTTTACATCTCCTTGCTGATCTTACGGAAACCCTTCCACCACGGCGAACGTTTTACGATGTCGTCGGTAGAAGCCTTGCATTTGATTTGTGCATCTACAACTGCTATCAGTGCCATATTAAGAATACTCCTGACCGAACTGCCTAATTGCAGGATATGAACCGGTTTTTTCAATCCTAACAGGATCGGGCCAACGGCATCCGCAGTTTCCAGTTCCTTCATCAGGTTGTAAGCAATATTTCCTGAGGCGAGGTTTGGAAAAATAAGTGTGTTCACATCTTTATTCACGAGCTCACAAAAAGGATAGTTTTCCTTCATCAATTCCTTATTGAAGGCCACACTTGCCTGCATTTCCCCATCTACCAGCAGCGATGGCATTTTCGTTTTTACGAGCCTTCGCGCTTCTGCTACCAGTCTTGCTTCGGGTGAATTGCTGCTACCGAAATTGGAATAACTGAGCATGGCAATCCGGGGAATGATATTGAAATGACGAACTTCCTTGGCAACCAGCAGCGTGATTTCGGCAAGCTCTTCGGCAGTTGGGTTGAAGTTGACCGTGGTGTCAGCAAGGAATAAAGGACCTTTTTTGGTTAGCATGAGATACATGCCCGCGATTTTCTTTACACCTTCCTCGGTACCGATAGTTTGCAAGGCCGGGCGAATGGTATCTGGATAGTTTTTCGCCAGTCCCGATATCATACAATCTGCATCGCCACATTCCACCATCATACATCCGAAGTAGTTGCGATCCTTCATCACTTTTTTTGCTTCGTAGGCGTTAAAACCTTTTCTGCCTCTCTTCGCAAAGAATATTTCAGAATATTTATTTCTTTTTTCGTCCATCGCGTCGCTACGCGGGTCGAACAATGGAAGGTCGGAAATGTCAATACCATTTGCGGCAGCGATGTTCCTGATCTTGCTTTCATCGCCCAGGAGGATCGGGTAGCCGATACCGTCATCATAAATGATCTGCGCTGCTTTCAGGATCTTGATATTATCTGCTTCAGCAAAAACGATACGCTTGGGGTCGCGACGTGCTTTATTTCCAATCACGCGCATTACCTGGTTGTCGAGACCGAGCCTGTTATTCAGGTTGTTTTCGTATCCTTCCCAATCGGTAATGGGGTATTGCGCAACGCCACTTTCCATTGCAGCTTTTGCCACAGCCGGCGCTACTGTTGCTAGCAGGCGTGGATCAAGTGGTTTTGGAATGATATAATTGCTGCCAAACGTGATACTTTTTTCATTGTATGCCATGTTCACGATATCCGGTACAGGCGTTTTGGCCAGTTCGGCAAGTGCTTTTACTGCTGCCATCTTCATGGCTTCATTTATCTGGGTAGCTCTTACGTCGAGTGCTCCGCGAAAGATATAGGGGAAGCCCAGCACATTGTTCACCTGGTTAGGATAATCACTGCGACCGGTAGCCATGATCACATCTTTGCGCGCCCCGGTAGCATCTTCCCAGCTTATTTCCGGATCGGGATTGGCCATGGCAAATACGATAGGATTTTTTGCCATGCTTTTAATCATATCAACGTTTACCACATTGCCTGCACTGAGCCCGATAAATACATCGGCATCTTTCATTGCCTGCACCAGCGTGATTTCGCCTCGTGCGTTGGCAAATTTTTGCTTGAACGATTCCAGGTACTGCCTGTCTTTATGTAGCACACCTTTGCGGTCGAACACGAGAAAATTTTCGTGCCGGGCACCTAGCGCTTCATATAGTTGGATACAGGCCATTGCTGCTGCGCCGGCGCCATTCACGACAAATTTTACTTTTTCGATTTTCTTCTTCTGTATTTCTAACGCGTTCAGCAATGCAGCGGCGCTGATTATTGCCGTGCCGTGCTGGTCGTCGTGCATTACAGGAATGTTCAACTGCTTTTTCAGTTCCTGCTCGATATAGAAACATTCAGGAGCTTTAATGTCTTCGAGGTTGATACCACCAAAAGTGGGTTCGAGCGCTTTTACGATCTGTACAAATTTCTCTGGATCTTTTTCGTTGATCTCGATATCAAAAACGTCTATATCCGCAAATATTTTGAAAAGAACACCCTTGCCTTCCATTACAGGTTTGCCGGCTTCGGGCCCGATATCACCCAATCCCAGTACGGCCGTGCCATTGCTGATAACGGCTACCAGGTTTCCTTTCGCAGTGTATTTATATACGTTTTCTTTATTGGCAGCAATTTCTTTGCAGGGTTCTGCTACACCAGGGGAGTAAGCCAGGGAGAGATCTCGTTGAGTTTTGGCGTCTTTTGTTGGTACTACTTCAATTTTTCCGGGTCTTCCTTTCGAATGATATTCAAGTGCCTGTTGTTTACGCAGTTCGTTTTGCATAGTAAGATTTTAATTTTGCCCTTCTTCACGGTTCTTTAGTGGGGTGCAATGTACAAAATAGTAATCAGTCGCTTAGTTGCAGATACTTCTGAGATAAAAACTAAAAGATAAAAGATAAAAGTGATTATGTTCGGAGACTTCAATTGATCAACTTTTATCTTTTAGTTTTTATCTTTTATCTAACACACTTTACTCAGTGCCTGTTCCCAACCAGGCCATAATACCCATGCCCAGTTCAATAGCGTTCTCATCAATGTTGAATGTAGGTGTGTGTACTCCAGATGTAATTCCTTTTTCTTTATTCATTACGCCGAGGCGAAAAAAACAGCCAGGTATTTGTTGTGAATAATAGCCGAAATCTTCGGCACCCATTCTTTTTTCGGTTTCTTCCACATTGTCTGCTCCCACAAACTGTACTGCTTTTTGAATAGCCAGTTCATTGAGGGCTTCATTATTGTATACCGAAGGATAGCCGACATCAATCAGAAGATCCAGTTCGCCACCCATGCTATGCACCAGCCCTGTAGAAATTTTGCGAATAAGACTATGCGCTTTATAGCGCCACTCCTCATCCATAGCGCGAAAGGTTCCCTTTAGCTTTACTTCATTGGGAATAACATTGGTAGTAGCACCACCCTTGATTGATGTGATGGATAATACTGAAGGGTTGTGCGGATCATTGTTGCGACTTACTACTTGCTGAAGCGCGATGATGAGGTGCGACGCAATCAGGATAGGGTCGATGCATAAATGTGGTGATGCGGCGTGGCCGCCCTTACCCTTTATAGTAAAATACAATTCATCTGCGCTGGCCATTACTTTGCCGGCACGAAAACTGAACTTCCCGGTAGGTAAACCGGGATGCACATGCAGACCAAATATGGAATCTGGTTTTGGGTTTTCCAATACACCTTCTTTGATCAACAGGCTGGCTCCTCCCGGGTTTTTTTCTTCGCCGGGCTGGAAGATAAGTTTTACCGTGCCTTCCCAATCATTTTTCAGCTCATTCAGTATCCGGGACGCGCCCAGCAGGCAGGTGGTATGTACATCGTGGCCACAGGCATGCATCACACCGTCATTTACCGACTTATAGGGAACATCGTTGGCCTCACGAATTGGCAATGCATCCATGTCTGCCCGCAATGCAATGGTCCTTTTAGCAGGATTTTTTCCTTTCAGCAAGCCCACAACTCCCGTGGTGGCTTTGATTTCAAAAGGGATGCCCCAACTTTCGAGCCTGGCCTGGACAAATTTGGATGTTTCAAATTCCTGGTAGCTCAGTTCAGGATGTGCATGTAAATGATGTCGTACTTCGATGAATTCCGGTGCATATTTCCGGGCCAGGGCTTTGATCTTTTCTTGCATGAATCAAAAATACGAACAGATAAAAGATAAAAGCCTACCTGCCGGTAGACAGGTTAAAAGATAGAGCCGCGAGCTCTGTGTCCTTGCTCGTAGCTCGAGGTCCGTAGCTTATTAGTTATCTAGATTTCTGAGTTTCCCCTATCGGGTTTTACTTCC
>CBFGYO010000113.1:0-13525 GCA_965652975.1 uncultured Chitinophagaceae bacterium
TAAAGAATGGCGGCTTCAGGAGCAGGGAGGAGCTGAAAAAAGTGTCGATGCTCGGCCCTAAAGCATTTGAGCAAAGTGCGGGTTTTTTGCGTGTAGCAAATGCATCAAATCCACTTGATAATTCAGCAGTGCACCCGGAGAGTTATCATGTAGTAGAAGCGATGGCTGCAAAGGTGAATAGCAACCTGCAGGAACTCGTGCAAAATGCTACTGTAAGAAAAGAATTAAAGGCAAAGGATTTTGTAACCGGGCAGATTGGCTTGTTTACCATCGAGGATATATTGAAGGAGCTGGAAAAACCTGGACGCGATCCGCGCTCACCAATCGAGGAATTTCGATTTGCCGAAGGCATACATACCATGGATGATCTGAAACCTGGTATAAGAATTCCCGGCATAGTAACCAATATTACCAATTTTGGTGCTTTCGTGGATGTGGGAGTGAAGCAGGATGGACTGGTACATATTTCCCACCTTAGCCAGCGTTTTATTACTGATCCCAATGAAGCAGTAAAGTTGGGACAAAAAGTAATGGTTACAGTACTGGAAGTGGATGTTGCAAGAAAACGTATTGCACTTTCTTTAAAAGATGGAGGTGGGCACACGAATGAAAAAAAGGCCGCCACAACAACATCTAACACTTCGCGTATGCCCCAAAAGAAAGCAGTTCCCGACAATCCATTCCAGGCTAAACTGATGGAGTTGAAGAAAAAGTTTAACGACTAATAATAGCTTCGAGCGGCGAGCTTCGAGCCGCGAGCCAATCGCACATAGCTTACAGCCCGCAGCTCGAAGCTTCCCTCAACGGTAATCTTCGCGAACCGGATTGAATACATCGATGACCTTGCAATCTACATGGGCCACCGCGCCATGAATTACACCAGACGGAATTACATAGTACATACCAGCCTTTAAGAGGCATTGTTTACCATCGATGTTCATGTCGAGTTCGCCTTCGACTATATAAGTGATTTGTTCGTGCACATGCTGGTGTGCCGGTAAGTCGCTACCAGCTTTTATTTCAACATAACCCAGCGTGAGATGTTTGCCATGCGCATAATAGCCGGTCAATCCCGGCGCGAGTTCCTTTGGAGGAAGTGCTTTGATATCCTGCATTTGTCTTTAGTTGTAGTGCCATTAGATTCGGGCTGCGAGCTTCGAGCCGCGAGCCTTAAGTCACGAACGTCGAGCTTCAGGTAGTGTTTGTATAGCTCGCAGCTCGAGGCTCACAGCTCGAAGCTACTTTTCAAACAGGCAATAGCTCCCGCCTACCCACTCTTTATCTTTATTATATCGTACACCGATCATTTTTCCTTTGCTGAGCCGTGCAAGATTATTTACTGCCTGCGGTCTTGCTTCACCATCTTTCCAGAAATAAAATATCCTTATTTCCGCTTTCGCGGGTTCGCCGGGAGTTTGAATTACATCGGCGTATTTTACTTTGCGTTGCAATATCCAGTTTTCCGGGTCTTTTACACGGTCAATGTCTGCCTGCGTAACGTCGATGACTACGCCCTGTCCGGCAAAGGAAAACAGTGGCTTCAATACATAATTCTGTAAGTCGCCGGGAAGTTGTTTTATTTCATTTAAAAAAAATGTCTCCGGCACATACGGATGGTTGATGAGTGGGAGCGTGTACTTGCTAATGCGATAAAACCAGGAAGGATGCGGTACCCATTCCACATCAAGTTCTTCAAAAAATATCTTTCCTTTTTCCTGGATATCTGCAGGTAATTGCAATAGTTCATCAAAGATCACGCGGTTGTAGATCCTGTTGATCACAGTTTTTTTGCCATCAAGCAAATAGTATAGTTTTTCACCCTCCTTTATTAATTCGGTAATACATACCGGCCGCACACCAGTAAGATCCTGGGTGCAATAAAAATCGATGCGTGTTTTTTGTTTATGCGGAAATATTTCAAGTAAGATCACATTTTCGGGTTGGTGATTTCCCAGGAGCATCTCGCGCAATAACTGGATATATGATTCGCGGGTTTGTCCTCCGAGATAAGCAGAATAATTGCCAGGTACTTCAAAATTATTCCTGAACACATCGTCCATCAGTACTTCGTAACCAAAAAGTGTAGGAAAGCCCTGCATCTCGATCAGTTGCGGTTCATATTGTCCCGACTCATTCACACAGATACCAAAGTCGAATGCGATAAAATGTGAATGGCCATTCTCTCCGGGTACTCTTAAATTTTCGGGAATGGCATTTTGTGTAAGTTCTTTGAATGACGGATCGATAATGGTGTCAACTATCGTTTCACAGGCATCCAGCATTTTATTTTTGAAATCACGGGGCACGAAGACTGCCGTTTCCGCTACACGAAATTCAATAGCACCCGGATGGGCAGCATTCAGATCGTCCAGGAAGGCCTGGTACTTTTCCGGGGTAAATGAGTCGTTGAATTTCTTGCGTAGCGAAGGGACCATGGGAGAGCTTTTTAGATAGGGTAAGTTACTGCAAGCATGGGAAGTTTCCTATTGGCTCCGAGCCTCGAGCCTCGAGCTTCGAGCAAGGACACATAGCTCGCAGCTCGAGGCTCGTAGCTCGTGGCCTAGGCTTCAACAAATTCAAACTTACCAATAGCCTGGTTGAGAAAATTCGGGAGGATATGCGCCTGCGTCCACATTATTTTATCAGGGTCGTCAAGGTGTTTGAGCATACTGATGAGTTTGTCTTCGCCATGACTTTCAATTACAGTATTTCTTTTCTCTTCAGTTTGAAGATGTATGCTCATACCTGCAGCGTCAGCTTCGGGATGAAATTGAGTTCCGATCATCCATTCATTAAAGCGTATGCCCATAATGGCGCGTTCGTAAGGTACATGCGGCCTGCTTTTCTCGATGCAAAGCAGTTTTGCCCTCATTTTTTTCAATAGGTCATGATTGGGTTGAATTACCTGGTAATCCCGGCTATCAACTGCATAAAATGGGTCGCGAAGTCCTTCAAAAACAGGTTCGTCCCTGCCATCTTCCAACATATGCACTGGGAACACGCCAAACGCCGTTGATTTGCGTTTGCACACGAGACCGGCATTGAAATATCGACAGGCGAGCTGGAAGGAATGACAAATAAAAAATATGAATTTCTTTTGCTGCGTCGAAGGATTGTTATTCCAGCGCTCAAGTTTATCAACCCACCTGCACCAGGCAATATCCCAGTCTTCAAACCGGCTTACGAGCGGATCGCCGGGGCCGCCACTGGAAATATATATATCGAATGAAGTATCCGGTAAATCGTTTTTTTGACGCACATCAAATTCTACACACTCAGCCTGCAGTTCATTGCTTTCTGCCCAGGAAGCTATTATCTCGCGTATACATCGCATGCCCTGGTTTGCCTTACCCTCATACATGTCGAGAATGGCAATGCGTACTAATCTCTTTTCAGTCCAACCCATGCCGCAAACATAGTAATTTTTTAGCCGTTGACCCTTGTTCAGCGTGCCAGTTTATACTTTAAAAATCCACGTAAATTCACTGCTGATTGCGATCATAAACTTTCTCACCACCAATGTAAGTGCTGCGCACAATCGTTTGCAATAATTGTTTTTCATCAATCTTCATCAGGTCGTTTTCAAGTATGACAAAATCGGCGAATTTTCCTTTTTCCAACGACCCTTTTTCATTTTCTTCAAAATTAGATCGGGCGGCCCAAATCGTCATTCCTCTTAATGCTTCCTCTCTCGTCAATGCATTTTCTACCTGGTATCCATTGTCGGGCCATCCTTTTGCATCTTTCCGTACTACGGCAGCATAAAAAGTTTTAAATGCTGAGATATCTTCTACAGGAAAATCAGTGCCAAGAGGTATCCAGCCATTCTGTTGTAGTAATTGCTTATATGCATAAGCTCCCTTTACACGTTCGCTACCCAATCGATCGCCGGCCCAGTACATATCGCTCGTAGCATGTGTTGGCTGTACGGATGGTATAATTGAATTTTCACCAAACAGAATGAAATCATGCTGGTTTACTACCTGCGCATGTTCAATACGCCAGCGCAGGTCATTTTTGCCTTTTAGATATTTCTTATAAATATTTAGAATAGTCCTGTTGCCACTATCGCCAATTGCATGCGTACACATCTGGAATTTTTTGTCGAAGATCCATTTAGCAATAGAATCGAAATGTTCGGGTTTGCTTAGCAGGAATCCTGAATGGCCGGGTTTATCGGCATAAGGTTCCAGCAGGCAGGCTCCACGTGAACCCAGCGCACCATCACCATACACCTTAATGGCATTGACGTGCAGGCGATCGGTTTTTATTTTCCCGTTTTTGTCAATGTAATCGTAGTTTTCTGCTTCATCACTCAACATTGCGTAGATCCGCATTTTTAACGCTCCCGCACTTTGCAAAGCCTTTATTCTTTCAACAGAACGATAATTCAGTCCACAGTCATCGACGGTAGTAAGACCCACTGCAAAACAATTTTTCTCTGCAGCCTTCAGCGCTTTCGCAAATTGTTCATCGGTGGCAGCAGGCATTTTTTGCGATACCATGTCAACTGCATTATCAATAAGGATGCCGGTGAGTTTTCCATTTTTTACTTCCACTTCGCCACCCGTTAACTTATCCCCCACTTTGATACCTGCCAATGTAAGTGCAGCCTGGTTGGCAATAGCTGCGTGACCATCTATCCGCGTTAGCATTACCGGATTGCCTGGAAAAGCGCTGTCGAGTGATTCTTTTGAGGGAAATTCTTTGTGCTCCCAGTCATTCTGATCCCAGCCGCGACCCGTAATCCATTCACCATCTTTAATTGCATTGTCAGTTGCAAATTGTTTGGTACGTGTAACCACATCGTTCCAGCTTTCTGTTCCCACGAGATTTACTCTTTGCAGGCTATTGCCATAGCCTAAAAAATGGGCGTGTGCGTCGATGAAGCCAGGATAAATGAATTTACCGCCGGCATCCAGTTTTTCCTTGGCAGTATAATCTTTATCAAGTGATGCTGTCGTACCTGTTGCAATGATCTTTCCATCCCTGATCACCATTGCTTCGGTGGTGGTGAACGCGGAATCGACAGTATAAATAGTGGCGTTGTAAACCAGGAGGTCGACCGACTCTTTTTGCGAGCACGCAACCATGCAATGGCAAAGGATACAGAAGGCGAGAATTCTTTTCATATAAAAAGCGATGATGGTTTATTTATTGCAAAAATTTTTCAGGATGTTTTTTGTTGTATTCCGTTTTGTCCTGGAAAGCTTTTGCGGCCGCTAAGATAGTCGCTTCATCGTATAAGTTACCAAGTAGCGTAATGCTGTGCGGAGTACCATTTTTATTAAAACCATCCGGCATTACTACTACTGGATGGCCCGTAAGGTTGGTAATGGCAAGCTGGTTGCCACCGAAGCTGGGGAAGATCACCACATCAAACCCGCTCATAAAAGCCTGTACATCGCTGCAAAGTTTGGAGCGGTAGCGATTGGCATTAATATATTCCACCGCCGGTACCAGCCGGGAAGTACGGAAAATATTCGGCCAGAAATTTTTATCCTGTCGCTCAATAAGATCGTCCTGGTCGGTACGGGTAAGTGCATCAAACGCCGCTGCCGACTCGGCACTGATTACCACGTTCATCATGTCGAAAGGATAAATTACCGAGTCGGGAAAATTCACCGCCTGCACATTGGCGCCAAGCGAACGGTAAAGTTCTACTACCTTCCACTCGTGTGCATCGGGTTGTAGTCTTTTAAAATAATTTGCTGCATACCCGATCCTTAATTTTTTCCAGTCAATGATTTTTCCTGTATAATTAAAAGTATGCCTCACTGCGCTCGCATCTTTGTCATCTGTACCATGAATGAATGCAAACACGATGGCCGCGTCTTCTGCACTGCGACAAATAGGCCCGATCTTGTCGAGGCTCCAACTTAATACCATCGCACCTGTGCGACTTATTGATCCGAAAGTTGGTCGCAGCCCCGTAGTACCACAACGGCTCGAAGGAGAAACAATCGAACCCCAGGTTTCCGAACCAATTGCAAATGGTAACAGGCCCGCCGCCGTTGCTGCCGCCGAACCGGCAGAGGAACCGCTCGATCCCTGCGACAGGTTCCAGGGATTTTTTGTAGCGCCACCAAACCATTTGTTGTCATAAGCCAATGCACCCAGTGATAGCTTGGCACACAATACAGCACCGGCTTTCTTTAATTGCTTGTATACATAGGCATCCACATCGAGCACCTGGTCCTTATAAGGTGTGCTGCCCCAGGTGGTCCTGGTGCCTTTTACAGCAAAAAGATCTTTAAGGCCATAAGGTATACCATGCAATGGGCCACGGTAAATACCTTTTTTCAACTCATCATCTGCCTGCCTTGCCTGCTCCATGGCAATGTCTTCTGTAAGGGTGATAACACATTGCAGGGTGTCGCCCCATTTTTTCAACCGATCGAGGAAGAAGCGTGTGAGCTCGACAGAAGTTATTTTTTTATTGACGATGAGTGCAGCGAGTTGTGGTATGGAATAAAATGCCAGGTCCTTTCTGTCAGCAGGGAGTTCGGTCCTGTTGGGAATATCCCATGCAATTTTTTCTTTCTTGCCGGGAATTTTCATTCCCGGTGCGGGAATGAATGCAAAGGGATAAGCCAGGTCATTAGCCGGGTAAAGACGATGCATTTTGAAATAGACATCTTTGTTTTCATTTAATCCATCCAGCATCGAATCTACTTCCGCATCGGTAAATGAAAGATCGTAAAATTTCAGTGACTCTTTAACTAACCTGATAGAGTCGGACTTTGTTTGTGCACAGGCAATAAAGCTGCTGGCAAACAGGCATAATAGAAATAAAAATCGCATAGCAAAGGGTTTGAAATGGAGATTACAAACTGCTGAAAAAAGAGTAGCTCATCGAAATATTAGTTGCTTGTATGTATCCGGACCGATCTTAATTGGAGCTTCATATGCCTGTCAAAAAACTTCCGCGAATATATTTCGCAACATCCACGAGATTTTTTGTTTTCTCAAATACATCCAGTTGCCGGTCTGCGCCTGTGCCTTGTTCCAGTATCTTATGAACGTAAGCTGTACGATGCCTGCTTCCCAGGTGATCCAGTACCGGATCTACAAAGTCGAGCAACTCATAAATGAGCGCCCGTGTATTTACTTCTTCCTCTTTTCCAAAATCTATAAGATAACCATCAATACCATAGCGGCTCGCACGCCATTTATTTTCATTTAGCAGCGGCCGTGGATATTGAATAAAATTTAAGTTTTTGGAACGTAGCATATAAATGCGGGCACAGATGGCCTGGAACATAGCTGCGATAGCAATGGTTTCATCTACCGTCATCGGTACATCACAAATACGGAACTCCACTGTATTGAAAAAAGGATGCACCCGGAGGTCCCACCAGATTTTCTTGGCATTGTCGATGCAGTTTGTTTTGATCAGGAGTTTTACATAGTTATCATACGCTTCAATACTGTCAAACGCTTCGGGAATGCCGGTACGTGGAAATTTGTCAAAAACTTTCGTACGAAACGATTTATATCCTGTGAGCCGCCCTTCCCAAAAAGGCGAGTTTGTACTGAGTGCGTATATGTGCGGCAGAAAGTACCGCGTGGAGTTGGCAATATGATTTGCCATTTCGCGGTTCTCCATACCTACGTGCACATGCAAGCCGAAAATAAGATTGCTCCGTGCCGCTTCCTGCAATTCATTCACGATTTCGCTGTACCGGATATGGTCGGTAATAAGTTGACTTTCCCAATGACTGAAAGGATGTGTGCCGGCGGCTCCCATGCCAAAGCCTAGCGTTTCTGCAATGCCGGCAATTGTTTTGCGCAATAAGGCAATATCGCTAAATGCTTCATCTACGTCCTGGCAAATGTCCGTACCCACTTCCACTACGGCCTGGTGCATTTCGGCTTTTACCTTGTCTTTAATTACTTTCTGTCCTTCATGCACGATCTTTTGCTCATGGCTTTTTAATTCATGGGTATGAGGATCGAGTACCATGTATTCTTCTTCAACACCGAGCGTGAAACTTTTATAATTGAGACTCATTGGAGGGAAAATGATTATTGTGGTTGATTCGAATTTTAATTAAGGATAGTTGCAATTATTTCGGATCAAATGAGACTCGATTTCGTCGAACTTTTCTTTACATATTCACCCCAGGTGAGATTATCGGCATTTTCTTTATTAGCCAACGCCTTTTCAATTGCATAGTTGGCAGCCGTTTCTACTACCCATTCAAAATTTTCATCACCCACGCTTGTTTTTTCCGCATCAGGAGCGGGATTGCAAAAATCGATAGCGTATGGAATACCATCTCTCACCGCGAGCTCTACGGTATTGAAATCATAACCGAGATATTTGTTGATACGCAAAACGATGTCTGTCATTTGCTGTAATCTTTCCGGCGATGGTTTGAAGTCCGCCACGTACCGAAGATGATGGGGGTTGCGTGGTTCGTACGACATGATGCGTACATGTTTGCCACCGATACAATAACACCGGTAATATTCTGTAAAAACAATTTCTTCCTGCAAGAGCATTACGAGCTGCCCGGTTTCGCTATGTTTTTGAAAAAACTCTTCAGCACTATTTAGTTTATATACGTGTTTCCACCCACCACCCGCAAATGGTTTCATATATGCTGGGAAGCCTACATATTTGAAGATCGCCTCCCAGTCCAAGGGGAATGCAAGGTTGCTGAACGAGTCATCCGAAGTATCATCCGGCAGATCGCGGGAGGGGAGGATGGCCGTTTTGGGTACGGGTACATCCACTTTTGTCATCAGGCAGTTATTGAAATATTTATCGTCAGCGCTCCACCAAAAGGGATTGTTGATGACGGCAGTGCCTGTAACAGCCGCATTTTTCAACCAGGTCCTGTAAAACGGAACATCCTGCGATATCCGGTCAATGATCACTGCATAGCCACTGGGCACGCCCTGCATGGCTTTGTCGATGCGAACTGGCTCTGCCACGATACCGTCCACTTTTTTGCTATTTACTCTTGCTACAAATGCGTCGGGGAAAGATCTTTCTTTTCCATGCAGAATGCCAATTTTCTTCATAATTATCTTTTAGTGTGTAGTAGAAATAGTTGCCCCGGAAGGTGGAAGGCAGTGACCAAATTTATTTTTTCACCATCAAATTAGCAAATTAAGTCCGGAAGCATGGCGATAACCAGTAAATTCTGTAACTGCATTTGCACTCAATTTTCATTGGAATGACAGATTTTGATCGTTTCAAACTATTTTTGGCACCATGCAATTGATGAATGTGTCCGGCGTCCTCGTTGAAAATAATAAAATCGATTCCGTATGGCTGCAAAGGGAGGTAATAATAGATTGCTACCTGCCAGTACATGTCGCTAATCCTTCCCAACTTGGTTTATTGCTAATTAATGATGGCCAGAACCTCCAGGAAATGGGTTTCTCCGATATGCTCGAACGTATGTATGCCGGCGGCGAACTAAGCGCATTATTATGCGTGGGCATACACGCCGGGGTAGAAAGAAAAATGGAGTACGGGGTAGCAGGTGTAAAAGATTACCTGGGCCGCGGTATACGGGCTGCAGCTTACACTTCCTTTGTACTGGAGGAGCTCATACCTTTTATAAAAGCCAAATACAATATTACGGCGTTTAAGGAACAGGGCTTCGCGGGGTTCTCGCTGGGAGGATTGAGTGCATTGGATATCGTGTGGAATCATCCTGATCAGTTCCGCAATGTGGGAGTCTTTTCCGGTTCACTGTGGTGGAGGAGTTTGGACCAGGACGATATTGCGTATGACGACAGCAAGCACCGTATCATACATCAGCAAATTAAAAAAGGTAGTTATCATCCGCATTTGCAGTTTTTTTTCCAATGCGGCAACAAGGACGAAACCAAGGATCGAAATAATAATGGTATCATCGATTCAATAGATGATACCATAGATCTAATTAAGGAACTGGAGAAAAAAGGATACAGGCAGCCTGGGGATATCTTCTATCTCGAACTGCCCGACGGAAGTCATGATATTCCCACCTGGAGCAGCGCATTACCAACGTATCTCAAATGGGCCTGGAATAGATAAAAGTTAAAAGATAAAAGTTGTACCAGTTCGGAGTTCCCGAACAGGTACAACTTTTACCTTTTACCTTTTAACTTTTATCTAATTAAAGATGTAGCGCAAACCAAACTGCATCGAGTACGTAGAGAACACGCTGACGTTATCCCTGAAAGTACTTGTAATCAGGTTACCACGGTCAACAGCCAGCCTGAATGTTGGCATTGTCGCACCGCCCATTGTCAGGTGATTTTGGGGAACGAGGATTGAAGCCGCATTAAGAGTCTTTGATTTACCCCAGCTTGGATTCAGCAGGTTACCGAAATTGAAAATATCAAGGGTGAACTGAACAGTATTCCGGTTCTTACCAACATTTGAAAAAATATCCTGCATCAACTTTACATCTACAGTGTTGCGCCAGGGGAACATACCACCATTACGCTCTGCATATTGTCCTTTATGTTTCCTAAGGTATTTATCCTGCTCAATATATGCGAAGAACAGGTCACTTTGTTGCTGTGGTGAATAAGTAACGCCGTTTACTGTTTGTGAAGCGAACGTAATTTCAGACGGATTTTTCGGAATATAGATGAGGTCATTTCCGCTCACACCATCACGGTTGAAATCTGCACCATATGTATACGAGAACCTGTTGCCATCAGAAGATCCCTGGTAAAGAACTGAAATTGTCGTTGCAAGATGTTTGAAGTATTCCTTGCGGTATGAAAGTGCTCCAACTACCCGGTCAGGTACTATGTAGTTTGCAGACGCCAGGACTGGTACATTGGCACCATTTACGTTTTGAGTGATCTGCCATGCAGTAAGCGGTTGATCCCCGCCACCATCAAAAAGGTTGTTGGCAATTGTTTTTGTATAAGCTATAGAAGCAAACAGTCCTTGCGAAAATTGCTTTTCGAGTTTAGCGGTCAAAGAAAAGTAAAACCCTTTGTTGCCGTTATCCAGTACGATTGGGTTAAATGCAAACGTACCTGTTGGGCTTGGTGTACCGGCAGCAGTTAATGGGTTAAGGAACTTTTGAGTATTAGGATCAGGCCAAATATTCCTGTTGTCAGGATAACCTGCCGTAACTGATAATTGAGTTGGTGCAACCAGGTTTGGATTCCTGAAAAATGCTGTATTGATATCTTTATTAAAGATCGCTTCTACTGTTGCAATAACTCCACCTGCAAAACGTGTGTCCATTGCAAGGCTTGACTTCCAACTTTGCGGATTTTTAAAGTCCTCCGACAGGGCCGTTATAGTGCTTGGAATAACAGTTCCGGCAACCGGTACGGTAGCCGGACGGTAAGCGGCTGGATCAGGATTAAATGGTCCGGGCACGTTCGTGCCAGTAAAGGCTTGTGTTACCTGGATCATACCATTATCACCTGACTGGCTCACGATCCATACAAATGGAACTTTACCAGTGAAGATACCAGTACCACCTCGGAGTTGTAATGAACGGTTGCCATAGACATCCCAGTTAAATCCAACACGTGGTGACCACATGAGCTTTTTCTCAGGAAGGTTACCCGTATTGATCTTCTCACCGTTTGCAAATGTCATCCCTAACACGAGAGGATGCGTGATAATTTGCGGTACACCTGGGTAAGATGGCTGGTCGATACGCAAACCTAATGTAAGCCTGAAATTTTTATTTACCCAAATCTCATCCTGTCCATACACAGACACCTGTGCGAACTTGAATGCAGAAAAGGCAGGAGCGAAATCCTTCGACAATGAATAAGTGAGTGCAAAGTTTGTAGGTTTTGCACGCAGTGCTGGATTTGGATTAAGTGCACTGGCAAAATCCGCCCATGTTCCGAAGCGATAATAACTCGTCGCAAAACGTTGGAAGCCGTTGATGGTTTCATTCAGGTCCAATTGCACACCTACTGTCCAGTGGTGTTTATTAGTAACCCAACTGAAATTGTCAACGAAAGAATACATTTCTACTTTACGCAGGTTACCATAGCTGAATGGCTCATATCCAAATGAAGTATAAGGTGCATTAGCTGTAACACCGGTAGAGCTCATGATATCAACGAAAGGAAATATCTGGCTTTCCGTTGTCCTTGAATCATTCTGGTAGGTATAAGTAGCGCGGAGTGTATTAGAAAATTTTCCGAAGGTGGAATTAAGTTCCGCGGCAAACGAATAGAAATTGGCCCCCTGGAAATAGTTCGAATTCTTAAACCAGAGTGCATTGTTGTCTGTACGCCCGAGGCCTGTTGGGAAATTGCTACCAGTACCTGTTGTGGATGTACTTGGAGGGTTTGGTTCACCACCTTCCACCTGGCTATAACGTACGTTGAAACGATGCTTGCGATTAATGTTCCAGTCGATACGTCCCATAATTTTTTGCCTTTCGATATTGGTGCTATAGTTATCGAATGGCCCGGTTTCATATCCATAATTTTCCATCAGGTAACTACGGATATAATTCATGGAGTCGGCAGTAGGACGTGCGATATTACCTGTTCCGGTATAAGGAGCCGAAGGTGTTGCTGCAAATCTTGTCTGTATTGCTTTCGGCTGCTTTTCATTTTCATAGTTGAAGAAGAAGAAAAGCTTATTTTTGATGATTGGACCACCTACGCGGAAACCCCACTGGTCATATTCTTCAATTGGACGTACGAAAGTCGTTTTCTCCACCTGGTCGCCACGCTGTTTTTCACTTCTCCAGTATTTATAAACGGAACCGGAAAATTTATTTGTACCAGAACGGGTTACTGCATTAATCGCACTACCGATAAAACCTGACTGGCGGATATCGAATGGTGTGATATTTACCGAAATCTCCTCGATAGCATCGATAGAGATAGGTGCGCCATTTGCTGGGAGGTTTTGACCGATACCAAAACTATTATTAAAGTCAGCACCATCAATAGTAAAGTTGTTCTGCCTGTTGTTACCGCCACCGATTGCATTATTGTTGGACTGCGGTGTGGCGCGGGTAAAATCGTTCAGGCTTCGGTTGATGGTGGGAAGACGTTCGATGGCAACACGGCCGATATTCGTAACGGCACCCGTGCGATTAGCGTTCATGATCGGGTTACGACGGGCGGCTGTTGTAACCACCACGGTAGTGAGCTCGCCGGTAGTAGCTTCCATGCTAATATTAAGGAGATATGGTTCGGCAAGTTTAAGCGTTATATCTTCCTGCTTATCAGTTTTGAAACCCACAAAGCTGATCTCTATAGTATAAGGACCACCCACTCGCATATTTTCAATAGCAAATTGTCCGCTGGCGCGAGAGGTGGTAGCATAGCGCGTTCCACTTGGCTGATGCACAGCAGTTACGCTCGCCCCGACTAAAGGTTCGCCAGAAGCATTTTTCACTGTACCGACAACACTTGAGGTGGTGATTTGGGCCATCATAGTGAAAGGAATGGCCAATAGGAGAATAATTACTGGAGTAATTCTCTTAAGCATAATGTTTTAGTTTTCGGTGCAAAGAAAGGGAATATTCTACAGTTAAATATATACAAATAATTAACAAATTATCACTGA
>CBFGYO010000114.1:0-13494 GCA_965652975.1 uncultured Chitinophagaceae bacterium
TTTGCGATCAACTTTTGTTCATCTGAAAGTTCGCGACCCGTACGATATACTTCACGCACCATTTGCATAAAGTATGAATTGGAGTCCTTACTGAAGCTTACCGGTTTCGCAGGCCTGAACTGGCTTACGGTATCGAGAAAAAAAGTTCGAATCGTACGCCAGTGCGGTTCTACTGCCAGCATATACTCAGGCGCTGTTGGCCGCCAGCTACTGTCGGCCGATGAGGGCGTGTACCTGGCGCGTGTACTTAACTGGAAGTATCCATCGGATTTTGCCCAGGTAATTACCTGCAGCGCGATATTTTTTGCAAAGTGAATGGAAGCATCAACTATTACAGGCTCTAACTTTTGTTTCCATGATTTAACGAGCTCCTCCTGTTTTTCCTCGAGCAGGTAACCAGAGGGGATAATTCCTTTACCGGTTTCGAGGATTCCATAAAGAACAGCAAGTTTTTTATCTACGGATACAGGGCTTTCCGGGCTTTTAATAGTAAAAGGAGTTTTTATTTTTTGCCGTATGCCGGTTGCAGTTTGTTCCAATTGGGTTAGGATCTCATATCCTGCATACATTGCATATGCATAAAACCGCGACGCAGCGGGAGGATTCACCACATCATGATACATTACTTCCGTTAAACTCCAGGTTTGTTGTGGGATGGATTCATATGATTTTACCTGTGCTTTAGCATTGAAGCAGGTAAAATAAAAAATGCACAGGAAGATTTTTTGTTTCATGTGTTCAATGTATACGAGAGAAAAGGGGAATAGTTCTTAATTCGCGTTTTTTACCACACCTACCTACCGGCAGGCAGGTAGAATCATAGACACAAAGATCATCATAGAATTTATAGGGTCATTTCCTAAACAGCTTTTTTACCACATAGGAGCATAGAAGCATAGTAAAAGTATGGACAGTTATATTTTCGAAGCTCAAAAAACCTATGCTTCTATGTGTTAAAAACTATCGTAAGAACTTTTCGAGCACACATACATAGCTATGTTGATCTTTGTGTCTATGATTCTATGTGGTAAAGAAGCCATTAAAGAACTCATCCCAAAATTCCTTAATTGATTCTATAGTTCATCCAACCAGAATTATTAATTCCGATAACTAATATCGACTTTCCTTCAATTTTCACAATAGCAGCATCCTTCACATCCCCCACCACCAACAAACCCGTTTCAGTTGGTTTGGAATAACGATAACTACCATCTCCATTGTTCAGCAACACTGTTCCAAAGTTGGCATCCATTTTTCCCATCTTCAGTCTTACATTATCATTATTACCCAGAAGCAGCAGATCTATTTTGCCATCACTGTTATAATCTTCCGCCAGGATGCGATATACTGGTGAAAATTGAGCCTGCAGTGGCAATGACCTTGCAACAAATTGGCCGTCCTTATTCTCGAAAAGCGTGGTCGCGAGATGAGTAGCCTGCAACCTCGACGCGGTTTCCAACTCACTGGCAGGGTAAATGTCAGTGAGCGTTGCATCGGCATAACTTTTATAACTGGTAAACTTCCTCCGCATGGGATATACCTGGTCGAGCAATTCATCGCGTGACACATATGGATATGATTTGCCTTGTAAATAGAAACATAGCAATGGATCCAGCGAGCCATTACTATCAAAATCTTTCCAAACAAGGCTGGCTGGTTCCTCCACACTTGCCCGCATTTGAGAATTCAATCCCCAATTGCCCGCTACCAGGTCCTGGTCGCCATCATTGTCCATATCAAAAAGTTCAAACGTATTCCACCATCCATTCAATGTGCCGGTACCAAGGTCGGTCTGTTCTAATATATTTCCCTTATTAATAAAAAATGTTGGAGCCATCCACTCTCCTGTCAGCAATAAATCAGGTTTTTTATCATGGTTAATATCCGCAAAGGCAGCATCGGTAACCATCCCAATCTCGTGCAATAAATTGTTCCATTTCGAAGTGTGGTCAGCAAATTGTCCCTTTCCATTATTGATCAACAGGAAACTTTTGGGTGTTGCGGGATATGCACCCGGTATTACGCGTCCACCAACGAATAAATCATCATCGCCATCTGCATCTACATCGGCTGAAGCCACACATGATTTACTTACAGGCATTGATGGCAATGCTCCTGGTTGTTTTGCAAACATCCCCTTACGCAATTGTAGAAATAAACGGTCCTGCAATCGTTCATCGCCGTTTGTATAGTCGGCGTAACCGCCACTTACGGCATAGATATCCAACAAGCCATCCTTATTAGCATCGAAAAACAATATATCTGTAGTAGTGGCAAGACTGTCGGCAAAAAAATCAGGATTTTCCAGTAAACGAAATTCACCCGCTTTATCCTGTAAGTAGCAGGCACTACTCTGTCCCTGCGAACCTCCGATAAAAATATCATCCAGGCCGTTATTGTCAAGATCGCCTACTTTAAATCTTGGTCCACATGGCGAAAGCATGGCTGGCATCAATGGCTGCCTTTTGAAATCGTTATACTCGAGTTGAAGGTGTGCGAAATCTACAAATGGCGCCATGGCACTAAATAATTTCCTGTGCTTTTGCGGAAGCATATGTGTATACATTTTTGCATCCGATTGATTGAGCGCCAGTGTTTGGTTTGTTTTCAATCCGAATTTTGTTTCACATTTTCCGCCAGGCCAGCAAATATGCAGTGAGTCGATGGCTATTGCGTAGCCCAATCCGATGTTCAATACTTCAGATATTGACGACTGGTAACCCCTGGTGGGCATCTGTTCAGCATATAAAAGGCGATCACCAACGTAGCAGTTCAGTTTCGCTCCCACTCCATACCGGTTTTTACCTTCTCCATTTAATTTGATTCGTAAAAACTGGTGTTGGTCGTCGTTACTAGTATTATTCTTAAAAATGGCGGCTTCCATATTGATATTATTCACCACGAGGTCCAGGTCGCCATCATTATCGAGGTCGGCATAAGCGGCTCCATTGGATAGTGCCAACTGATCCAGGCCCCATTGCTGCGATACATCATTGAATTGCAAATCGCCGTTATTGCGAAAAGCATAATTAGGAAGCAGGGTCACCGGCATCATTGCAATTATGTCCATGTAATTGATACTATCGCGCTTCACTACCTGTTTTACAAGGTAATCGCCCCAGTACTTTAGAAAATCCTTGTTGGTGTAGTCACGCATATAACCGTTGGTGACAAATAAGTCCTTGTTCCCATCATTATCGAGGTCAGCAAACAAAGGCGCCCAACTCCAATCCGTGTTGGAAATACCCGACAACTGGCCAATTTCACTAAACGTGCCATTACCATTATTCAAATGCAGCATATTGCGCATAAACTGGTAATGGAAACCGTTTGTCGCCATATCCTGGTATAATTCATAATTCTCTTGTGCCTGTAATAACTTTTGTCGCCTGTTGTCGGGCGGCAGCATATCAAGCGTGAGGATGTCTACCAACCCATCATTATTGATATCTGCGATATCACTTCCCATTGAAAATTGGGAAAGGTGGCTAAACATATAATGTTCTCTCGCAGAAAAACTGCCATTGCGGTTATTTATATAGCAATAATCCTGTTCTGTATAATCATTGCTGATATACAGATCGGGCCAGCCATCGTTGTTGATGTCTGAAACGGCTATGCCTAAACCGAAACTTATGGGATTGCCACTGATTCCAGCCTCGCGACTCACATCAATAAATTTTCCATTGTCATTTCGATACAGTCGATCGGCGGCAAGTGTATCATAATCTGTTTTCAGGTGGTGCAGCTCGATATTTTTATATGCCTTGATATTGTGGTTAAGAACGTAGCAATCAAGGTCGCCATCCAAATCATAATCAAAAAAAGCAGCCTGGGTAGAACAGCCCTGGTCATCCAGGCCATACTTCGCTGCGCTTTCGGTGAAGGTCAAATCCTTATTGTTTATAAAAAGTTCATTGCGCCGGCTTCGGCTATCACCTTTTCCAGCGTAACAAACATAAATATCCAGCCAGCCATCACCATTCACATCTGCCATGGTTACACCCGTTTTCCAGTCTTTACGGCCTCCAATGCCCGCATTACGACTGATATCCTTAAACTGGAATCCTCCAAGGTTCAGAAATAACTTATTTGGTTTGAGGTTGGCTGTAAAATAAATATCAGGCAATCCATCGTTGTTAAGATCACCGATGGCTACGCCACCGCCATTGTAGAAATATTCATAGGCAAGCACATTCAATGCTTCATTCTCGCGAATGCTATTGGTAAAATCGATGCCTGTTTGCTTCGGGGTAAGTTGTGTAAAGAGTTTGCCTGTATGCTGTGACAGACAATTTGCAGATGCTAGTAAGCATAGCATCCCCAGGTGCAGCCATTTTGTTTTGATGGGCATAAGCTCGAATTAATCATAAAACTGAAGGCCGTCCTGGGAACAGGACAGCCTTTCTGCTGCTTAATGCTTGACGTCATTGCTTGTCCCACCACACTCGGGTGAGAAAACTATTGGCACCCTGCCGGGTAATAGCGTCCTGGTAATTGGTACCATTGGCTGATGACTCGGATGCAGGGTATAACATTCTTCTTGGAATTTGGCCGCCCGTGGCGTTACCAATATAGTTTACGGGTACAAGTGCAGGGAATGCGCTCCTGCGCCAGTTGGCCCAGGTTTCATACCAGTCGAGGAAGCTCGCAACCCAGTATTGTGTGTTGATAAGCGCATAACCATTTGCATCTACATAGGGATGCGCCGCGAGGTAAGTAAGGATATCAGCATCTGCAATTGCACCGTTGGCATCATACTGTTGTAATTGCTTCATTGCTGCTGTTACACCCTTCTTGTAATGGTCGTCGGCTGTGCCACCAACACTCCATCCTCTTTTCGCAGCTTCAGCCAGTAACAATTCGGTTTGCGCGTAGGTAACCAGGAAGGTTGCACCGTTTAGTTTCAGGAACACATCGGCACGGATGGTTGAGTAATTGTTGATGGTACCAGGATAGTTAGGTGCATGTGATATATCTGTAGCTCCCCCATTTTGATCATAGCCATTGGGCAATCCCAGTTGATCGGCAGGCAGGCTACTGCCTGATGATTTTACTTTCGAAAATATTCCAAGGCGTGGATCATTGTTAGATTTAAGGAAATCGATAAAGGTTTTGCTTAAAAATACTTCGCCAGTCCCGGTTGCATTCCATTCGCCTGCCAGGATGTTGCTATTCCTGTTCACAGTATTTCTACCGCCACTAGCATCATGGAGAATATATGCATTGTCGGCATTTGAAGTCATTACACCACCGGTAAATGCTTTTTCAACCCATGTTTTAGCTGCATTGACATCTATTTTTGTAAGCCGCATCCCAAGACGAAGCATCATCGAGTATGCGAGCTTTTTCCACAGCGTGATGCTATTTGTTTCACCGCGGAAAATGAGATCACCTGTACCTGGCTTATCCTTGGCTGGATCTAAGGCGGCCCCCGCTTCTTCCAGTTCCTTAAGCATATCGGCATAGATAGCTGATTGCTGATCGTATTTCGGAGCGAAGATGCGGTCGTAATACCCAAGGCCCGCTTCTGTATAGGGCGCATCGCCATAAATATCCGTGATGCGGTGAAAGATCATCACCTTCATGATCCGTCCAATCTGGTACAGATTGGCATACTTTGGATTATCCTTGGTGATCTTCAACAGGTCCACTACATACTTCACCTGGTCGCGGTACGACACTTCGAAATAGGAATTGGCCCAGGCATCATTCTGCATGTATTTATCACCCGCATACCAACTGGTATTGGCCAGTTGTTGCATCATCATGCCGCAGTAGATAATATTTACCCGCCATGTTTCATAGCTGAAGTCGTTGTTGCCGGTATACTCCAGTTGCGACTTTGTAAGATTATAAACAGGTGGGTAATTGGATGCAGGTACGCTATTGGGATCTGTATTGAGCTCTTCGAAATTCTTTGTACAGGATACAAGCAACATCGCTGAGAGCGCTATTCCTGCAAAAAGTTTATTACTATATTTCATAGAAAGCAATTTTATTGTCTTGGTTAAAACTTAACATTCAGGTTCAATCCAAAGCTTTTTACACTTGGCAGGCTCGCATATTCCAATCCAAACGAGGTGTTGTTGCTGTAATTTGCTTCGGGATCGATATTAGGTGTCGACTTTTTGATGTAAAACAGGTTGCGTCCCACAAGTGAAAGACTTAAGCCCTGCACTTTGTTCTTTAAGAACGTTTGGGGGAAATTGTAAGAAATCACCAATGACCGAAACTTGATAAAATCAGCTTTATAAGTCTGGAGCAATGAAATATTAGACAACGCTCCATAGTAATCCTGTGCGGTGAGTGTTTTGGTTACGGGTGTACCGGTATCATTTACACCGGTTACGGTTACGCCTCCCGTACGACCTTCCAGTGTTTCCTTATGCAGCCCGTTGCCATATGCACGTGCATTGGTACCAGAATATATATAGGCACCGTACTTGTAATCGATCAGGCACTCAAGACTAAGGCTTTTATAGGTAAATGTGTTGGACCATCCTCCCGTAGTAGGGTGAATGCTTGTGCCTGCAGCAACCAGGGCGTCTGCCGCCTGTGGGAAACCACTTGCATTTAAAACCATTGCATTTCCCTTTGTAGCATCACGTTTATAATCATATACCATCACCTGGAAGGCAGGGAGTCCAATACGGTGTTCCGTAAAACCGCGCGTAGTACGTGCCTGGCCGAGGCTCATGAACTGTTGCCCTTCGGCGAGCTTAACCACTTCATTGTTATTATGTGCTATGTTGAATGAAGTGTTCCATGTAAATTCTCTTCCTTTAATTGGATAACCACCAACAAGCACTTCGATTCCTTTATTAGTTATTTCACCAATGTTCACAACAGCAGCAGTATAACCAGACGTTAAGGAAACCGTACCCTGTACAGGATCGTTCAAAGTACGTTTGCTGTACCAGGCAACATCTATATTCATTCGGCTTTTGAACATTGCCATTTGCGCTCCTACTTCGAATTCCTTGGATTGTAATGGTTCAAGATCTTTGTTAGGTATCACAGTAGGAATTGAACCGAGGGGTTGTCCATTGATAGCGCCGCTTGAATTATAGTAAAGGCTGGTAAGGTATGGAGCAGCATCCCTTCCCACTTGCGCATAGCCAATTCGCAGTTTACCAAAATTCAACCACGATGATTTGAAGTTTTCGGTAAACACCCAGGAAGCATTAGCAGAAGGATAATTGTAAGAATTGTTGTCGATCGGGATTGTGCTCGACCAATCGTTGCGGTCTGTAATGTTAAGGAACAGGAATGATCTAAACGCCAGTTCCAGGCTACCGTACACGGAACGCACATCTTTTCTTGGCGAGGTGGTCACCGCATTATTGGTAGTAGCTGCACCGGGATTGTATAAGTAAGGGAAAGCAAGACCACTTGCGTTGATAGTATTGATCTTCTCGCGCTGCTTCAACAGGTTGGCACCAACAGTAAAGTTTAGATTGAAGTCAGTTGAAAGATTACGATTAATACCTACCAGTACATCAAAATTGCTTTGGTTGTAATACCAGTTGATATCATTGTCAAGGCTTCCCGCTTTACGATAAGCCGTACCAGTAGGTGTGATTTGAACTCCGTTGAATGAATAGTTGTCGTTGCCAAAACGTCCCTGGATATACAACCACTTCAGGGGCGAATACCGAATACTACCAACGGCGAATGTGCGGTTTTTCGAAGTATTGTTCTGAAACTTGTTGGCGGCAAAGAAAGGGTTAGTTGTAAATGCATCACCATTGTATTCAATTTCATTACCAAATTCATCATAACCTGGATTTAGGTAATCGGCATTCACGTTGGGAGGAAGGAAATTGATGGCATAGTTACCATTTCCTGGTGCATCACTCAAATTGGTCCTGTTCTTTCCTTCTTCTTTTGAATAAAGGATCGATGCCTGCCCAGACCATTTTTCGGTCAGCTTATAATTTGCATCGATGCTTACATTGTTACGATTGTACTTCGAATTGGGGTATACACCGTGATTGCGTAAGTCGGCCAATGAGAAGCGGAAATTTCCCGCATCATTGCCACTAGAGATTGCGATTGTATTGGTAAGCGTATATCCCGTTTCATAAAAGCGGTCGAGGTTATCACCCTGCGAAGTATAAGGTTTCAGCGATCCATCGAAAATGGGTACGTTCGATCCATCCAGTGGGGCACCCCACGATACAAGACCGGTGTTTTGTGCCGATGTTGCATCAGTTGGCTTAGCTCCCAATGTACCCTGACCATACGTGTTCTGGAAATCCAGGAATTTATTGATCTTATCTACCTGGAAATTGCTGTTAAGTTCAATACCTAATCCTTTTCTTCCTTTACCGGATTTGGTAGTGATCATGATCACGCCACCCAGTGCCTGCTGACCATATAATGCAGCGGCTGCACCTCCTTTGAGTACCGTGATATCCTCTATATCATCGGGGTTAATGCTTGTTAATCCTTCGCCGAGGTCAGCACCACCCCACATACCTGCGCTACCAAAATTGTTATTGTTGAATGGAATACCATTAATTACATACAATGGCTGGCTGCCACTGAGTGTGCTCATTCCACGAATCAAAATGTTGGAAGAGCCACCAGGACCCGTAAGAGGGCCACTACTATTTACACCAGCAACTTTACCAACAAGTGCATTGGCTACGTTTATCTCTCTTGCTTTTGTAAATTCTTCACCAGCTACTTTTGTTACAGAATAACCCAGGCGCTTGGCTTCCTTTCTTATGCCAAGTGCAGTTACCACCACTTCACTCATTTGCTGGTTGGTAACTGTAAGTGCAATCTGCACGTTGCGTTCATCGCCGATCGTAAACTGGCGTGGATCAAAACCAATATAGGATACCACCAGTACATCTCCTTTATTGGCTTCAATTGTAAATTCTCCACGGCTATTGGTGGAGGTACCCCTATTGGTTCCTTTAATAGTTATACTTACACCTACCAGGGCATTACCATCGGCATCCGTAACCTTTCCGGACACCTGGTCGTAAGCAGCGTGCATGCCTGCATTACTTTCCACCACGTTGGCCGTGATATACTCACCATCGGCCTTGTTCTTTTCATTTACATTGAGGATTACAAATGTGTTGTCGGACACCTTACGGTATTTAAGGCCGGTATTTTTTAATACCTCGTCGAGAATGCGTTCAATATCTCCCTGCATATTCTTCACCTTGTTTACCAACCTTTCACTCATGCTTTCTTCTGAATACAGGAAGTAGACGCCTTTTTGTTTGTTAAGATCCTTGAGCACAGTGATGAGGGATTGTTTACCGTTAGTATCCTGTGTGCCCGCCTGGTAATTGTTTCGGTTTTTAGAAAGTTTATTACTACTGGTTGCATAACTAAAACCATCCTGGGCAATGGTATTTGCCGATATTAGGAGCAAAGCAGCCGGCAAAAACCTGCAAACGGAAGGAATAGTCCTGTTTTTTTTCATATAGCAGTTTTTTTAAAAGAAGTTTTGAGTTATTTATTGGTCGAGAAAACAATATTGTCGCCGCTCCTGGTAATCCGGATATCCAGTGCGATTTCAATAGCTTTCAAAAGGTCGTCGAGATTGTTGTTGGACATGATACCTGTCAGTGATTTTGCACTCACTTTGCTATCTGCCAGCGTAACCTTTACACCGTAGTGATAATTAATGATCCTGGCTACTTCATTGAGAGCCGTGTTGTCGAATGCCAGTTTATTTTCTTTCCAGGCAAGTACATTATCCTGTCTGCCTTCTTTTTTTACAATTTCCATCCCATTCATTTCCACGTAATCACCGGGTTGCATTGCCAGCTCTTTTCCATCTTTAGTATGTATGGTCACACTTCCTTCAGTGAGTAATACAGTAGTTTTTTCGTCACGCGTCAGTACATTGAACTGGGTACCGGTAACGATTACATCAAGCTGATCGGTATGCACAATAAAACGACTCTTCTGTGTTGTTTTTGTAACCTTGAAGAATGCCTCACCTTTCAGCCAAATCTCACGATCATTTCCATTCTCCCAGTTTTTGCCGAGGGTGGCCGTACTATTTGCGTTCAATATCATTGTCGATCCATCGGGCAAATTGTTGCCTACTACCTGTCCATACGCAGATGCAAGTATGGGTGCCGATGAATTAGCTTTCCAGAAAAAGATGCTGCCAACGGCAACCAGTAGTATGGCGGCGGCTGCGATCCACCAACGGCGGTTTCCACTTTGGCTTTGTATCACCCTTGTATTTCCACCATTGATCCGGGCATGCAGCGTCTTTAGCTGCATTTCTATGGTTGCGGTATCTATAGGTCTTTCATTTAACGCTAAAAGATCCATGTGTGCCCGGGCTTCCTGCACCAGGGCCTGCTGCATAGGGTTGGCGGCCATCCATTGTTCCCAGGCTCCAGTTTTTTCAGCGTTTTCTTTATAATACCAGGCTAAAAAATCCTCATCTGTCCATATATCCGCGGCATGCTTGAAATTCTTTGTCATAGTGGCAATACTTGCTATTTTAAGATAAGTGCCCGGGAACATGTTTTTGTAATGTTTGTTTGAAAACTTTTTATATTGTAGCGCCTTGCTCCTGTTTGAAAATTCATTTTTTAACGATTGCTTATTGCTTTAAACTGGAACTGCTTGAACGACAACCAGGCTGATATTTTATGTTGGAATGCCTTTAAACAGGGAGACCGGCAGGCTTTTGACAACCTTTTTCGCCGCCATTATTCTTTACTGTTTCAATATGGCTCCAAACTCTGCCAGGACAGGGAAATACTGGAAGATAGCATCCAGGATCTCTTTATTGAAGTATGGCAAAGCCCTTCGGCAACACCCATTCAATCAGTAAAAGCCTACCTGCTAAAGGCACTTAAATATAAACTTTACAAACGCCTTAAAGTTTCGAAAACACTGCGTACGGTTGACAAACTGGAAGACGAAATGAATTTCGAATTGAGCCACGAACATTTCATGATACTGGAGGAAGAAAGGAAAAAATCGCTTTACCAAATCACTACTGCCATCAACCAGTTACCTAATCGCCAAAAGGAAATCGTTTACTTAAAAATATACCAGTCGCTCGCCTACGAAGAAATTAGTGAAGTGATGAACATCAATTACCAGGCTGCACGCAATCTATTTTACCAGGCAGTGAAATCATTGCGCATACTCATTACTGGCAACCGATAAAAAGCATGTGAAAATGTGAAAATATGGAGATGTGAAAATGTAAAGCCCATTTCCATATTTTCACATTTCCACATTTTCCACAAAGTTGTTTTCAATATCTTTGCGCGGAAAATTACCTGCATGGCAAAAAAAGTTACACCCATTGATCTCAGCGATAGTTTTGAAAAAATCCCCGTTAAAATTTATCCCGACCTCAACCAGGGTTCGCGATTTGTAGCCCGGCAGATAGCTGATCTGATACTCGAAAAACAAAAAAAGAAAGAAAAATGTGTGCTGGGTCTTGCTACAGGTTCTACTCCAAAAACTCTTTATGCCGAGCTGGTGCGCATACACAAAGAAGAAAAGCTCAGTTTTAAAAACGTAATCACATTTAATCTCGACGAATATTACCCGATTGCAAATAATGCATTGCAGAGTTATAACCGCTTTATGCAAGTGCATTTGTTCGACCATGTTGACATCAACCCAAAAAATATTCATATTCCCAATGGCGCTATTCCAAAAGATGAAATCAAGGCTCATTGCCAGGATTATGAACGAAAGATCCAGGATGCCGGTGGTATCGACCTGCAAATATTAGGCATTGGTAATAATGGACATATCGGTTTCAATGAACCGGGATCAGGTATTTATTCCAAAACACGGTTGATTACGTTGGACAATTCAACGCGTATTGCTAATGCATACGAGTTCGCGAATATCTCAGAAGTCCCGCGTCTCGCCATAACGATGGGCATCAGCACCATCATGAAATCGAAAAAGATCATGCTCATGGCGTGGGGTCCTTCCAAGGCTCCGGTATTGAAAAAAGCAGTGGAAGACGACGATACCGAACATGTACCTGCATCTCTTTTGCAAAATCATGATGATGTAACATTCATAGTTGATGAAGCTGCTGCGGCAGAATTAACACGTAATAAATCACCGTGGCTTACCGGTGAATGCGAATGGACGCCCAAGATGATCAAGAAGGCTGTTGTAAACATGGCATTGAAATTAAAAAAGCCAGTATTGAGTCTTACCAATGGCGACTACAATGAATATGGATTGAGTGACCTGCTTGTAGAAAAAGGTGATGCGTATGAGATCAACCTTCAGGTATATTATATGTTGCGCGATTCGATCACCGGTTGGCCGGCTGGCAAACCCAATGTAAATATCCCGGCACACCCCGAACGTTCAACGCCCTATCCAAAGACCGTAATCATTTTTTCGCCGCACCCTGATGACGATATCATTAGCATGGGCGGAACTTTCCAGCGCCTGCACGACCAGGGTCATGATGTACATGTAGGTTATCAAACTTCCGGCAACATAGCCGTCACCGATGAATTTGTGACGCGCTTTCTTGATTTCGCTGTGGGCTTTGAAGAAATCGCAGGAATTGATACAAAAAAATCCGGCAAGATCTTAATGGATGCGCGCAAATTTATAGCAGCCAAAAAATCAAACCAGGTTGACACTCCTTCCATTCGGGCGATCAAGGGGCTCATTCGCCGTTGTGAAGCAAGAGCTACCTGCAGGTATGTAGGCATCAAAGAAGAAAATATACATTTTCAAAATCTTCCTTTCTACGAAACCGGCACCATTGAAAAAAAACCGATGGGCGAGAAAGATATCAAGATCACAATGGAACTGCTGCGTAAGATAAAACCACAGCAGGTGTATTGCGCTGGCGACTTCGCTGATCCGCATGGCACGCACATCATTTGTTTCAACGTGGTACTGGAATCATTGAAGCGGCTTAAAGCGGCAGGGGAAGATTGGGTAGGTGATTGCTGGTTGTGGTTATACAAAGGCGCCTGGCAGGAATGGAATATCGAGGAAATTGAAATGGCGATACCGATGAGTCCCGACCAGGTACTGAAAAAAAGATTCGGAATATTCATACACCAGTCGCAAAAAGATATGGTGCCGTTCCAGGGAAGTGATTCCAGGGAATTCTGGCAGCGCGCGGAAGAACGTAATGCGGCCACGGCCAACCTGTATGCAGATTTGGGGTTGACGCATTATGCGGCGATGGAAGCGTTTGTGAGATGGCTTTATTGAGAGATAATAGTTTTATTGAGAATAGTGGGTTATTTCCTGTACGCGTGAAGGACGCAAAGGACGCGAAGAAGCGCGAAGGGCGCAAAGGGTTGAAGCTCTTTGTAATCTTTGCGCTTCTTGGCGTTTTTTGCATCCTTGAATCAATATTTTTTAGTTTTCAAAAATTGGTTTTTGAGGCCTATATTTGCAGCCCCAAAAGGGAGATGGCCCCGTAGCTCAATTGAATAGAGCATTTGACTACGGATCAAAAGGTTTCAGGTTTGAATCCTGACGGGG
>CBFGYO010000115.1:0-13296 GCA_965652975.1 uncultured Chitinophagaceae bacterium
AACTATGTAAGTGTGGTTCACGTACAATTTGATCTTACAAATTACGTTCTTAAGACCCAACTTGAAAAACCAGCGGAGGGAATGCTTTCGATTGCTGCTTCCACAGCAGCCGACATGGTACCTGAGTAAATGACATTGATACTGTGATTGGCGCCATGATTAATACCGCTCAGGCATAAATCAGGTTTGCGATGAAGTACTTTATCAACGGCTAGTTTAACACAGTCAACTGGTGTGCCGGTGCAGGAATATGACTCAATACCTTCGAAAACCTGCACCTTTTGTAAGCGTAACGGCTGACCAATGGTGATGGCATGACCCATACCGGATTGAGGTTTGTCAGGAGCCACCACGATAACCTTGCCCAGGTCTTTCACAGATTCTACCAGGTTCATGATCCCGGGAGCCGTTATCCCATCGTCGTTAGTGATAAGGATTACCGGCTTTCGACTTTTTACTGACGCCCTCGTTTTTCGTTCTGTTTTGTTCACTGGTGCCGGTTCGCCGCCTTTCTTTCGTACAAGAGTCTTTTTTGCCATACAAGAGCAAAAGTGTTTGTTTTTTTGTTTCTGACCAAAAGCAGCTCGGAAGCGAATAGCTGAATGTCAATATCTATGGCAATTATTGGCGACATAAGTCGAAAGCTGAAAAAATCGAGCAGCTAATTTTGTATTTCTAAAATAATTAGTATTTTGCAGCTAATTAAATTAGTTGGGTATGGCTATCTCGAACCAGAATCTCAAATACCTTCGTAAACTTCGCGGATGGACGCAGGAAGAATTTGCACAAAAACTTAGGATCAAGCGATCCCTGCTGGGTGCTTATGAGGAAGAGCGCGCAGAGCCAAGGATTGATGTGTTGGAGACAGTGTGCGATATATTTAAACTGACCCTGGATGAGATCCTTCGAAAGGATTTAAGTAATAATAAGTCGAATTACCTGGCCAAACGCAGGGCAATGAAGCTGGCGTCGGGTCGGCCTGATATACCCTTTGTGCCCGTTAAAGCTGCCGCAGGATACCTTGCCGGCTATGCTGACCCGGAATTCATTGACGAGCTCAATACGTTCACACTGCCCATGTTATCCGGGGGCAATTATCGTGCATTCGAGATTATTGGCGACTCTATGTTGCCGACACCAAGTGGATCAGTGATTGTGGGGGAGAAAATTGAAAGCGTGGAAGATTTGAAGAATGACACACCCTGCATTGTGGTGTCTCGCCACGAAGGGATTGTTTATAAACGAATTCAAAAGACAGGGCGGGTGAAGAATAAGCTCACCCTCGTCAGCGACAACCCGGTCTACCACCCTTATACCGTTAATACCGAGGACGTGCTGGAAATGTGGCAGGCACAAATTGTCATTTCCAAATCAAATGCTCAGCATCGCTGGGATATGGGCCAGTTGGCTACTATCGTTTCGGACCTGCAGGAGCAGGTAACTTCCCTCAAGAAACGCATGAATTAGAGCGATTTAGCTATTAAATATATTTTCCGGGGCAGCCTTCGAGCCTTGCATTCTGTCTGTTATATTTGTTCTCGAGAAAAGACGTGCATGCTGAGGAAATTTACCTGCTTTCTGCCGTTATTATTAGGGGGATCATTATGGGCGCAAGTGCAGACCGCGCAAGCCATAAAGATCAACCGGGCGCCAAAAATCGACGGCAACCTGGATGACTCAGCATGGAGAGCCGCGCCGCCAATTACCACTTTCACACAGAACTTTCCCGATTGGGGCAAGCCTGCTACCAAGCAGACCGAAGTAAGAATTGTGTATGACAATTCAGCGATTTACGTTGGGGCCTACCTGTATGATGACCCCGCACAGGTGCGCCGGCAATTGACTGCCCGCGATGCCGAACAACAAACAGACGCTGATTATTTCTCGATATTTTTTGACACTTACAACGATCACCAAAACGGTTTCCAGTTTCTCGTTACTTCGGCCAACGTGCAAACTGATGCAAGACTGGGTCCCAACCTGGGTGGCGATTTCAATTCGTTTGGCGATAAAACCTGGGATGCCGTATGGGAAAGCAGTACTTCTATGAAACATGACGGTTGGGTTGTGGAAATGAAGATTCCATATATCTCCCTGCGTTTTGCAAAAAAAGATCTCCAGGATTGGGGTCTTCAGTTGCTACGCTTTATGCGTCAGAATAATGAAAATGATTTTTGGAATCCTGTGGACCCGAATATGAATGGATTTGTAAACCAGTTTGGACTGTATAGCGGTCTAAAGGATATTCAACCTCCACTGCGACTTAGTTTCTCTCCTTATATTTCTACGGGTTACCGCAGTGCACCCGTAGTGAATGATCTATACCAGGAAGACTGGTTGTTGAGTGGTGGTATGGACGTAAAGTATGGAATCAACGAAAGTTTTACACTCGATGCTACACTTATTCCGGATTTCGGCCAGGTTGTTTCTGATAATTATATCAACAACCTTACTCCATACGAAGTAAGATTTACAGAAAACCGTCCATTCTTTACGGAGGGTACCGAGATTTTTAATAAAGCAGGACTCTTTTATTCAAGGCGGGTAGGGGCAGTACCTGCTGGCTATAACATGGTGACGAATTTTGTGGCCGCCCATCCTGAATGGGAGATTGTAAAAAATCCTTCCGTAACGCGGCTTTACAATGCAACAAAATTTTCAGGTCGCACGGAAAGTAAGTTGGGGATTGGTGTGTTTAATGCGGTGACCGTTCCAGCCCGTGCACGGGTACACAATACGATAACTGGTGAAGATTCTGTAATCGAAACCGAACCTCTCGCCAATTATAATATCGTAGTACTCGACCAGGCATTGAAAGGACGTTCCTATCTCACTTTTACCAATACGAATGTATTACGCAGCGGGTCGGCTCGCGATGCTAACGTTACTGCGTTTGATTTTAGCTTTTATGATAAATCGAATACTTACAATTTCCGTGGCACGGCCAGGTACAGTAAAATATTTTCTTTGAATCCTTACGATGGATACAATGCCTCTTTGCGCGGAGGTAAGGTAAGCGGCCACTGGCAGTATTTCTTGCAGGGTAATGTGGAGTCGGCAAGTTATGATCCACGTGACCTCGGCTACCTGGCTTCACCAAATGAAATTGTGGTGACAGATGCAATTAGTTACCGGCAGTTTCAGCCCACTAAAAACTTTTTGAATTATTCTTACACAATCGGCACACGCTATAACAGGTTGTACAAACCATCAGCTTATGGCGATTTCCTGGCATATGGTTCGGCCTTTTGGGTATTGAAAAACTTCTGGGACGTCACGCTCGAACTAGGATATTGGGCAGATCAGCATGACTATTTTGTTTTGGGAAATCCGGCTACCTATCAACGTTTCGTAAAACGCCCGGCGTATAGCTATGGAGAGATTGAGGGCAGCTCCGACAGCAGGAAAAGACTGTTTTTCCGCTATGAACTTTTACTTGCAGATTTTTATAGCAAGGAAAACAAAGATTATCATATCGCCGAAGGCGGATTGCGATTCAGGTTCAATAATAAATTCACAGCGGATGTCAGCTACCGCCACGAAGGCGAAACAGACTATATCATTTCTGCCGGGCGCGAACTCAATGGCGAACCCATTGTCGCTTTTGTTGACTTCACCGACGTTACAACCATCCTTTCCGGCATTTACAATTTTACTTCACGTATCAACCTCACGATGCGCGCGCGACACTATCTCAGTCGCGTGGACTTCAAACGATTTGCGAATGTGGATGCAGAAGGCAATACAGTTCCCCGCACAGGTACTACTCACTATGACAATGTAAATATTTTTAATCTGGATGCATTTCTTACCTGGGACTTCCGATTGGGTAGTCGCCTGGTGCTGGGATATAAAAACTGGCTTGGTGAAGAGGAGCTCGTAGCCTTGAATGGTGCCAAGAACTCATATTTTCGTAACCTGGGCAAGACCTTTGATCTTCGACATGGGAATGAATTCACCATCAGATTCATATACTTCCTGGATTATAACCAACTGCGCAAAAAACGCTAATTCATTTGCAGTATTTGATCGTCTACGATGGCAAATACATGATCACCATCACCCGGCTGTATACGGTAAGTGCCGGTAAAGCGGCTAAATGCCGGTAGCACGCAATAATTTTCTCTAAAATAAAAACATGGAAAACGCAGTGACTGCCTTCCCAGTCCATAAATGCTTACGCCCGGGTGTACATGACCTGTAAATGAATAATAGTTTGCAGATAACGCATTTGATGAACAATCAGCAGCATCATGACAAAACAAAAAAGGTGCGGCTTCCCAGGTTTTTTCGTGCACTACAATGCCCGCATCCTGGTACCATTGCTGGTGAAGTATGTCATGATTGCCCATGATAAGTCGTATGGTAGTTGATGACAGATCATGCCGCCATTTTTTAAACAACTCGAGTTCCTGGTTGAGCCTGCTATGAAACAGGTCGCCGGCAATGATAAGTTGGCGGGGTTGAAAATACTGGATCAACGTTACCAGTCGCTGCAAATCTTCCTTATACACATGCTGAGGTACGGCGATGCCATACTTCCGGAAGTGACCTGTTTTTCCAAAATGAAGATCGCTGAGAATTAACGCAGATTCCTCCTCCCAATAAATACAGCGCTGCGGCGATAGCCAGAGGTGCTGCCCACTTATAGAATAGTTTACCATAACACTGGCGCAAAAATAATTAGATAAAAGATAAAAGTTAAAAGATAAAAGTTGGCTAAGAGCTTAAAAGAGGAAAGAAGTAAAAGAGTCTCCTTTGTATTAGTGGCTGTTCATATTCGAAATCGAACAACATAAAAAACCATCTAAATAATTTGACACCCTCTTTCGCTCTTTTCCTCTTTTAAGCTCTTAGCCAACTTTTATCTTTTAACTTTTATCTTTTATCTGAACTTAATGCATTAGTGACTGATAATAAATTTCTCAGGTGTACTACTGCCTGTCTTCAAATAATAAATTCCATTGGTCAAAGCTGGTAGTGGCAGTTCATTCCTTCCCGGTTGCAATCTAAATGTCAACACCTGTTGCCCCGAGGTGTTATAGATAAATGCCTGCATGGTCGTACGAGCCTGGATAAGCAAAACGTCTTTTACAGGATTTAGCAGGATGGCCACATCGCGCGCGTAATTGATTTTTACAGGCACTGTTGTGGAATAACGGTATTGACCGTCGAGATCAACAAGTTTCAGGCGGTAATAATTCATTCCCGGGTCGGGTAATATATCACGCCATGTATAGGCGGCATTTCCGTTGGACGACCCACGTGCAGGTACGCGGGCTGTTGTTGCAAATGGATGTAATTCGGAACTTCTTTCAATCTCGATATGACTCGCATCGATTTCGGATGTCGTTGTCCATTTCAATACTACGTTGCCTTTTACAGGCGTAGCTGAAAAACCGTTTAAAGTAATTGGCAATGCAAATTGCAGCAGGGTGGATGAGGTACCACAAAAAGTAAAGGTGCCGGTACGGTTGGGTGCACTGGCCGTGGCGCCAAATACCCTGAAATAATACCGGCCGCCAATGGTTAATCCTGTTAAGTTTAATGTTTCAGAACCACCATTGCCTCCAACATCCACACAGCCGATCTCCGTAAGTCCGGGACAGGTACCACCTGAAAAAGCTTGTATTGCGGCATCAAATGTTGGATTTACAACGATAGACAATGAAGTGGCTCCTGCATAAAATACATACCAGAGATCTGATCCGGCTGTACCAGAAATGCATGCGACCGCTGGTGGAGGTGCACATGCATCCAATGCTGTAGTTGGTTCACACGCTGCCAGGTTGCTATGTGTAACTCCTGTACCCGGGCAAGTTAAAGTCCATGACTGGCTAAAGGGTGCTGCAGTCGCAAAGGTTAATCCACCTCCGGGACACAATTGGCTATAAGAAATAATTGATGTGATCAGGGAGATTACCCCGGTGAATAAAAATTTTTTCATAAGCTGATTGGTAGGAATGGTTAATGATTGGTTTATACACTAAGCGTAAACACTTAGTTTTAAAGCTAAGTATAAACACTTAAATACAAAACACAAATTGTTCACACGAAGTGTTATAAAACACAACAGCGCGTACCGGTAACCGGGAAACTATTTATTCAGTTGCTGTTGCATGCGCCGTACCCGGTCTTCCAGCTTTTCGGATGATAGATCTTCCCGCATGCTATCGACTTTGATGGGAAAGCAAAAAGGTGTGAGTCGCTCAGGAAACGTAAGACGTATAGTAGATTGTTGGATTCGATGTAGCATATCGCGCAACCTTGTTTCTTCCATTTGTTGTGCCAGCACCTCCTGGTAAGCCTGGCGCAGGAGCAGGTGACCTGGTTCATATTCACTGAAGACATTAAATAGAAGTGAAGCCGATGCCTGGAGATGGCGGGCTTTCTTTTTTTCACCGGGGTATCCCTGGAAAACCAATCCGCCGATTACCGCGATATCCCTGAATTTTCTTCGCGCCATTTCGGTGGCGTTTACACTACGTTGTATGTCCTGCAATAGTCCTTCCGGTGAAAAAAGCTCATACACATTACTATCGTCAACCGGTATGGGCTGATCGCTCAATAATTCAAAACCGTAATCGTTCATCGCAAAAGAAAAAGTAATGGGTACTATCCTGCTTATCCGGAATGCAAGGATGGCGGCCATGGCTTCATGTACAAGCCTTCCTTCAAAGGGGTATACAAACAGGTGAAAGCCATCGCTGGTTTCAATCTGCTCGATGAGCAATTCATTTTCTTTCGGCACAATTGAAATGGTAGACTGCAGATCAAACAGGGGTTTCAATACATCCAGTTCAATTGCAAATGATTTATGACGACCAGCGGAATCTTTTCGTTTGGGTCTTGCTGCGAGGTCCAGGGTCTGGCGCAGTTTCTTTCCCAGGTTTGCACTCAGCGGCATGCGCCCACCCTGCCAACTGGGAACAATTGCCTTTTTAGCATTTGATTTTTTCACGAGTGCTGTCATATCCTTTATCATCACAAATTCCAGTACCCTGCCGGCAAGTGTAAAAGTATCCCCTGGTTCCAGCCGGGAAATAAATCCCTCTTCGATTACACCAATATAACCGCCGGTGAAAAATTTTACTTTCATCATTGCATCGCTAACAATAGTGCCAATATGCAAACGATGCCGCATGGCAATTCGCCTGCTGTTGATTCGGTACACACCATTTTCTACCTCTACTTTTTTATAATCATCATATTGTTGCAATGCATTGCCGCCTGCTGTAATGAAATAGAGAAGCTGTTCCCACTCATCGATAGTCATGGCACGGTAGCAATAGGTGGATTTTACTTCTTCAAATATCTGATCTGGTAAAAAGCCATCTGAAATGGCTAGTGTATTCAGAAATTGAATAAGCACATCGAAGCAAAGAAGCATTGGCTCGCGGCTCTCAATAAGTTTTTCATCAATTGCTGATTTTAGTGCAGCCGCTTCTACCAGTTCGAGCGAATGTGTAGGTAAAAAGTATATCTTGCTTATGGCATCAGGGCTATGGCCACTACGCCCGGCGCGTTGCAAAAAACGCGCTACTCCTTTTGGTGAACCCACCTGTATTACAGTTTCCACGGGACGAAAGTCAACTCCAAGATCAAGAGATGCTGTGCACACTACCGCTTTTAAATTTCCAGTATGCAGGTTTTCTTCTACCCAGTTGCGCAATTCCATATCAACAGATCCATGATGTAGGGCGATGGAACCTGCCAGGTCAGGTGAAAGGTCGAGTAGTTTTTGATACCACATTTCACTCATTCCACGGGTGTTGATAAAGATGAGTGTCGTTTTGCTGGCATTAATAACTGGTAATACTTTTTCTGCGAGTTTAATACCGAGATGTCCGGCCCAGGGATATTTTTCTATTTCATCAGGTAATATGGATTCAATTTCGATAGCCTTATCCATTTTGGCACGTACGATGGCATGATCGGAATTAACATCCGTTTCGTAATCATAAGTATTGTTTGTTGCAATGCCAGTGTTGGCTACCTTGGCATGCATGGTAAGGCAGGAAAGTAAAACATCTCTTGCTTCTTCCAGGTTACCAATCGTTGCCGAGATACCCCATATCGAAAGTATGTTGTTGCTGTCATTTTGTTTTGTGCAACCTGCTATACGGGAAATAGCGAGTTCAACCTGCACACCACGTTTACTGCCCAGCAATTCGTGCCATTCATCTACGGCAACAATCTTTAGCGTGCGAAAAGTTTCTGCATATCCTTTTTGTGCAAGAAATAGATGGAGGCTTTCAGGTGTTATGATCAGCACTTCGGGCATCTGCCTTTTCTGCCGGGCGCGTTCATTTATATCTGTATCGCCGTTTCGAATACCCACCTTCCAGTTCATACCTAATGCCACTATCACCTCTTCCATTGCGCGACCAATATCCTTTGCCAATGCGCGCAAGGGTGTAATCCATAATAGTTGTAATCCATTTTTTGATCGTGCCTGGTAATCGGTGGGATGTTGATTGATAAAGTCGATGAGCGATCCAAGAAAGACGGAGTATGTTTTACCACAACCGGTGGGTGCGTTCACCAGGCCGCTTTTGCCGGATATGATCTGTTGCCATGTTTGTTCCTGGAATGCAAAAGGCTGTCGATCCTGGCTCGATAGCCACTTCCTGATTACATTATATCCAATAGTTCCCTGCAATTTCATTTTCCATAGATCTCCAGCATCTTTTTCAAATCATCCAGTGTATTGATTTCATCTGGGTTTTTATCCTTTCTCCAGCGGCTGATGCGGGGAAAGCGCAAAGCTACGCCGGATTTGTGTCTGTTGCTTGCTGCAATACCTTCAAAGGCGATCTCGAAAACAAGTTCGGGCTTTACAGTTCGTACCGGACCAAATTTTTCCAATGAATTTTTCTTTACAAATGCGTCTACCTGGCCAAATTCTTTATCCGTGAGTCCTGAATAAGCTTTTGCAAAGCTTACCAACTTATCTCCATCTTTTACAGCAAAAGTATAATCAGTGTATAAGTTACTTCTTCTGCCGTGACCTTTCTGAGCATAGATCATTACTGCATCTATTACCAGTGGATCTATTTTCCATTTCCACCAGTCGCCAATTTTTCTACCCACCTGGTACGAAGATGATTTTTTCTTAAGCATTATTCCTTCGGCACCCATATCGCGCGAACTGCTTCGGATTTGCGCGAGTTGTTCCCAGGAACTGAATTTTATTACCGGTGAGATAAGAAGTACGGGGTGATCGATATTACTTATGATCTCTTCGAGCAATTGCCTACGATAGGCGAGAGGTTGCTCACGCAGATCCTGTCCTTCATATTCGAGGATATCATAAGCAAAAAAAGCGATGGGAGCATCCTGCAAATGTTTTTTAGTTACATTTTTTCTCCCGATGCGGGTTTGAAGTAAGGCAAAGGGCAGGGGTTTTTTGTCGATGCTGGGAATGATTTCTCCATCGAGTACAATGCCTTGCGGAAGTTTGTCACTGAGGGTATGATATTCTGGAAATTTTTCAGTCATCAATTCTTCACCCCGGCTCCAAACAAATAATTCACTATTGCGTTTGATCAACTGCCCCCTGATGCCATCCCATTTCCATTCGGCCTGCCATTCTTCTTCGGGTCCTATACTGGCAGGATCGGCTTCAAGCGCATATGCAAGGTAGAATGGGTAGGGTTTTGAATGATCTACTGATATTGCATGTTCACTTAATAATTCTTCAAACGATGTGGTTGCCGGATCCCAATTGCCCGAAATGCGGTGTGCGATTACGCTTGGTTCGAGTTGAATAGTTTTAGCGAGTGCATTTACGATCATTTTTTGTGAAACACCAATTCTGAAGTTGCCGGTAAGTAGTTTATTAAATACAAATCGCTCGTCTTTGTCCATTTTCATCCAACTGCTGGTTACGAATTCCTTTTTCACCGCTTCCTCTGCTTTTTCGATCGCCACCAGTTGTTGAATAAACCAGGAAAGGGATAAGTTGTCTGCTGTTCCGTTTTCTGGTGGCGGTAATAATAAGGCAATTGTTTCTGCCAGGTCGCCAACGGTGTGATAGGATTCTTCAAACAACCATGCGGGCAGGTTAGTGATCTCCATACACCATAATTGTAAAAACCCTGAGCTTATGGCTCGTTTCGGGCGCCTGCCGCTAAACAGTGCAATCACCCAAACCTTATCGGGCCCTTCTGCTGTGGCAAAATAATGGGAAAGTGCATCCAGCTTGTCGTTGGTCTTGGTGCTGGTGCCGAGCCTGGTAATTAATGTGGCAAAAGTTTTCATTGAATTTATTGATCAAGCAGATCTGACTCGTTGTTTTTGGGAATAATATCAGCGGAGATTGTTGCTTCATCGGGTTCTGTAAAGGCTTCGTTGTCGGGCACTGCCGGATTTGTTTCTTCTTCGCCACCAAATTCAGTTTTTACTTCAGCGGCTTCGATACCGTTTTCGCTCAACCAGCGGCTGAATGCTGCCTGGAAACCATGGGTAGCGAATACTTTGTGAGCACCGGTGGCTTTGACTGCTGTAAGCAGTCCATTCCAGTCGGCATGATCACTTAATGCAAAACCGGCGTCAGCATTCCGGCGGCGCACATTTCCTCTTACCTGCATCCAACCGCTACAAACACCAACACTATAGGGAGAAAAGCGTTTCATCCACGGCGTACCGTCGGCACTAGGCGGTGCAATGACAACAGCATTTTTGAAAATGTTTTTTTGCATGTCGGGTGTTACCCGTTCTACAGCGGGAAGTGTATGGCCTGCTGCAAGCAAGGCCTGGTGTACGTTCCATATTGCCCCATGTACGAAGATGCGTACGGACATATCTTTAAGTGCCAGCAATACACGCTGTGCCTTGCCGAGGCTATAAGCAACCAATACGGAGGTTTTGCCCGCGGCCTGGTTATTACTTACCCAGGTACGAACCTGGTCGAAGATCTGTTGTTGGGGTTTCCAGTTATAGATAGGAAGTCCAAAAGTGGATTCAGTAATAAATGTATCGCACGCCACTGGCTCAAAAGTGCCGCTGATGCCGTCATTTTCTGTTTTATAATCGCCACTGGCCACCCACACCTCATCCCTGTATTCAACACGAACCTGTGATGATCCTATGATGTGGCCGGCAGGATGGAGGGAAATTTTTACCCCGTTCATATATATGGGCTGATTCCATCCGGTACTTTCAGCATTGATCGGTCCAAGGCGAAGGCGCAGCAGGGGCAGGCTATCGTGATGGGTAAGATAGTGGTTACTACCAATACGAGCATGATCGCTATGGGCATGGGTGATAATGGCTTTATCGACAGAATGCCAGGGATCTATATAGAAATTGCCCGGTGGGCAGTACAACCCTTTTTCAGTGAATTCGATGAGTGCCATTGCCTGCTGTTATGAAAATAACATGCCGATTGGTGAAAGGTTCCGGGTAGGGAAAACACGAGTTTAGAGAAGTTTACGGGGAAGCGGCGGCGCAATCGCCGCCACCAATGCATGATATTTAACCAAAGAGCAGCATCAAGTCATCGTTTGCGTTGCCTGAAAACTCTTGCATATCGCCTGCAAACATGAGGTTTAGACATAATGTTTCGTGGATAAAATATCGCCGTAAGGGAAAATCCCGATTGGCCAAATGAAAAAACCCGAGTACATTCGTAGTTGCGATGCCAATAAGGGCAAACCTCTTCCACAAGATCCATTCCTTCCGAACGATCAGTAAATACAAATTCATTAGAGCGGACTAATTACCTACAGGCTGTAAGGCTTTGATGGTTATTATATCGTGGATTGATACCTATCCATAATTCCTGTATTACCATTTTTTTAAATCCCTAACTGTTGCTGTTAAAGCGAACCATTATGAGAACGAACCAGCATTTTTCTGTTGCCCGAACATTTCTTCCCGGGTATATTAATAATACAACATCAATTTATTCTTATATGAATACAGTTTTACTCAAACTGAAGAGGCATGGTCTTGCTTTTTTGGTAACGCAGTTGTTTTTGGTAACGCTTGCTTTCGGGCAGGCGACGGTGACGACGGATAAAGCCGATTACGCTCCGGGGGAAGTGTTGGTCATAACCGGATCAGGATGGGACCCAGGTGAAGTTGTAAAATTGAATATTGTAGAAACGCCAACCTTATGTCCTAATGGTCATAACCTATATGACACAGCGGATGAGAATGGGAACATTTTTAATAACGCATTTGTATTTAATATTAGACACGTCGGGATCACGTTTACACTAACTGCAACCGGACTAAGTTCGGGATTAACCGCACAAACGACGTTTACCGACGCCAATACTGCATTATCCAATCCGACACCGACTACTGCAGTATATGGATCTACAATAACGATTTCGAGTACATTAACACAACAGGGAAATGATAATAGTTGTGTTGCTTGTGTGGGACCCGGCAATCCAATACCAGGAAAAACATTAGTTTTTACGATTAATAACGGTACTTCATGGGGATCTGGTATTACAAATAGTTCGGGTGTCGGTTCAACCACGGTTACTGTCACACTACCTGTTGGTACGTATAATGGTAACGATCGGTTGCGTGTGTCTTTTGCGGGTGATGCTACACCTTATGCTTCACAGTTGGCGCAAGCTACATTTGAAGTCACTCCGGCAACAACTTCCCTTTCCGCTGTATCAGGTTCCGGAGTATATGGAAATGCTGCAACGCTTACAGCAACGAGCAGTTTAGCAATTGCCGGTATATCGGTATCATTCTCTCTGGATGGAACGGCAGTTGGTTCTGCATTGACCAACGCTTCTGGAGTCGCGACATTATCAGTACCATTTACTTCGATCCCGGCGACAGTTAGAAATGCAGGTACTCACACAAATGAAGTACAGGCAAGCATAGCTGCTACCGGAAATTATTCCGCAGCGTCAGCACAAGGTAACCTGGCGATAACAGCAAGGGCAATAACAGTTACACCCAACGCGGGACAAAGCAAAATATATGGAAGTCTTGACCCGGCATTTACATTCACTGGCTCAGAAGCATTGCTCCCGGGAAATTCATACACCGGTGCCCTCGGCCGTGTAGCAGGAGAAACTGTGCTCGGTAGCCCTTACGCCTTTACATTAGGAACTCTGAGTGCTGGTATAAATTATACACTTAGTCTTGGAGGGACAAACACATTTGCAATTAACCCACTTACTGTAACAGTAACTGCGCATGCGAAAAGTAAAACATATGGATCAGTGGATCCGCCATTGACGTTTGTATCATCACCTGTTGTGGGCTTTGACCTACCGAATGGTGAAGAGATCAGCTTCACTGGTGCATTAACAAGAG
>CBFGYO010000116.1:0-13286 GCA_965652975.1 uncultured Chitinophagaceae bacterium
ATTTCGCCAGGCTGAAATGATTGAAGTGCAAATAATGCGTTTTGTTCGTTGGATAACTTTTGCCTCATTTCAGCAATGCCATGATCGCTGATGATGCGATAGGAGGGGGTAGTAAGTATGCTCATGGGTTATTCGTTAATGAAAGATAGATATAACTTTTAATGTAACAAGTCTATTGCCCATAAATGTGAATAATTAATGGTCCTTGTTGAATAACATTAATGACTTGCTATCCCATCTATTCACATTACCGAACTCAACTTTAATAAAACATAGCAATAACCATGCACTTTGCGCATAGGCATGCAATGGAGATAATATTGGTGGTAAAACAATACCGCTTGCCCGTATGATTGATGGTTCAATGGCCCCGCTGCAATATTCATAGTATGGTAAAAAGATAGAATTCCCCTATGAAAAGGGATGGTGATACCATCACTTGATTAGCCAGTTTACTTTATCCTGCTAACCTAGTAATTGCTTTTGATGTTCCTTCCAGGCAATCACCATCCTTATTTCCCCATAGGTTGCATTATCGCCCAATTGCTGCTTAATGGGTATGATTGCACCACCTTCATAACCCTCCAGTGCACGTTCGATCAATTGAATTGTTTCGGCACTTAATAGTTCCTGTATGGAAATACTACCGGCTTGAACATAATGGGCGAGGTGCCCTTCAATAGTTTGAACGGTGAGGTTACGGTGACGGGCTATTGCGCTTGCCTGCATTCCTGACTTGAACAATTGAAAGGTTTCGTCCTTTGTATCAGGCTTAGCGGGTTTCTTTGGTTTCTCCTCTGTAGTGGAAGGTTCTTTGCTCTTCCGCTTGCTCTTTACCGGCTTCTGATCTATACGTGAACTATATCCATTTTCTCCGCAAAAGGTTATGATGATATCGAGAAACTGCTGTCCGTAGCTCTTGATCTTTGCCGGTCCAAAACCACTTACCCGTGACAACTCATCCAATGTATGTGGTAAATAATTGGCCATCTCCAGGATGGTTTGGGTTCCCGCCACCAGGTAAAGGGGAATGCCTTTCGCTTCACATATGCTGTCCCTGTATTTCCTCAATTGTTGTTGCAATTGCGGATGTAACACCTCACTGTGAGTTTTTTGAGTTGACCCGGCATAAGCATTTGCCTGGAGAACAGGTACGGAAAATGAATTTCTTCTTTTATGCCATGTGTCTGTATCCAAAACGCCTTCTCTTATTTCTAGCAAGTGCTTTTTCATAGAAAGGCCTGCAAGCAATTCACGCAGCAGGTCATTATACTCCTTTGCATGGTTGCGGCTATCTGTAGTAAGCGGTGATTGTTGAATTGTTTTAACCAGTCCATTTATCTCCTTCAAAAAGTGGGTGGCGGCAGCATTTATCCTTTCAACAAGCAGGCTGTCATTTTTTTCACCAATAATCCGGAGCAACTGCGACTGGAACCGCTTACCGGTTTCAAGCTGTGCTGTTAATGCACCGAGTAATTGGGCTGGCCATTCACTATCGGCCGGTTCGAACGACTTAGCATGCTCAAGCACATAATTGACCAGCTCGTTACAATCCGCTACCTCACGGGTATAATCAAACAGGGAAAGGAGGAGCTTTACCCGGTATGCCTCTCTCGCCTCCTGCAATTCCGTTTCCAACTGCTGTGCAGCAGCACATTTTTTGGAGAATGCGACAATTCGTGGGTCGGTCTGAAGACTGCTATTATTAATCTTGCTATGTAAGACGATCCCTTCCAGTTTCGTACAACGACTAAGTGCTACGTATACCTGGCCGGCCGCAAAAGATCGACCTGCATCAATAATTGCTTTTTCGAATGTCAGGCCCTGGCTTTTGTGAATGGTAATGGCCCAGGCCAGCCGGAGTGGAAATTGTGAAAACGATCCAAGCACTTTTTCTTCCAGCGAGCGCGTGGTATTGTCCAGGCTATAACGAATATTCTCCCAACTGTCTTTTTTTACCTCGATCTCCTGCGGGTCATCTTTGCACTGTACATATATCCTGTCGTCATTGATATACGTAATCACCCCGATCTTTCCATTATAATAGCGTTTACCCTTATCGGTGTCGTTCTTGATGAACATTACCTGGGCCCCGATTTTCAATTCAAGGTCCTCATCAGCAGGATAACTTCCTGGTGGAAATTCGCCTTCCACGGCCGCCTTAAACACTTGCGTTTTATTTTCAAGTCGGCTCAATTGAGCATTATTGATCTGCCTTGCAGTGTCGTTATGGGTGGTGAGTATGATGTAACCCTCATGCCGGCTCCCGGCAAAATCAGGATCATACCTGCTTTCAAGCATTTTTTTCGAATCCTCATCCAGTTCATTATTTCGTACCTGGTTGAGCAGGCGAATAAAATTTCCTTCGCTCTGCCTGTAAATTTTATCAAACTCAATATATAATGGTATGTCCTGCCTGATTACGTTACTATCAAAGAAGTAAGGACTTTCATAGTAGGTGGACAGCAATGCCCATTCCTCGTTCCGTACAACAGGCGGAAGCTGGAACATATCACCAATAAATAATAATTGAACACCTCCAAATACCTCATGATGCCGATTACGGATGTGTCGCAGGATAGTATCAACTGCATCTAAAGTATCGGCACGAACCATACTTATCTCATCGATAATGAGCAGCTCCAGTTCCTGTAACAGCTTTTTCTTTTCGGAATTCATTCTTAATCTACTCAACAAGCTGTGCTTGTTTACCGTTTCTCCCTCTACGCCGACCCCTTTACTTTCCGGTATAAACGGGGCAAGTGGCAATTGGAAAAAAGAATGAAGCGTTACAGCACCTGCATTGATAGCTGCTACACCGGTCGGGGCTGTTACTGCCATTCGCTTGGGACTATGTTCCCGGATAAACTTTAAGAAAGTGGTTTTGCCCGTACCTGCCTTACCCGTCAAAAATATATTGCGGGAGCTCTGCGTTACAAGCTCTACAGCAATTTGAAACATCCGGTTATTAGGGTCAGGTGTGATAGTTGACACGATATACAAATTTCAGGATAATACTTATAATTGGTTATTCAAAGTTTCGGATTGATCCGGCTTTGCGATCCTATGAAAGGCAGTATGGTTTATCAAGCTATTGGCTTGCTCCCCAACAACAGGATCTCACTTACCTGCACTTCAGTTATATACTTTTTATTCCCTTCCTTATCGTTATAACTACGGTTTACCAGTCTGCCTTCTACCGCCACCTCACGTCCTTTGTCAAGGTACTTTTCAGCGACCTCAGCCACTTTACCCCACGCGATTACCCGGTGCCATTGGGTTTCGGTAATCCTCTCACCATGTGCGTTACGATAGCTTTCGCTAATAGCAATATGGAAACTTGCCAGCTTCTTTCCATTTTCCGTTTCCCTGATCGCAGGTTTAGCACCCAGGTTTCCTATTAGCTGGACTTTATTCTTTAATGCATACATAGTTTTTAGTTTTTACCCATCATGGGTAGTTATTATAAATCATATTCCAGGCGACCAGTGGCGCCAACGCTGGTTGCAACTCAAAGATGCGACGACAAAGAAGGATTTCCCGTTTCTGAAACTTTTATACCCGTTTATAAACGTTTAAAAACGTTTGCACACAGCTTCATGAAAGGTATATTGTAGTTAAACCAATCTTATGCAAATAGCATCAATAAATAGTCCCAGGCAATGCCTCACCTGCGGCAAACCTTTAAAAGGGCGGGTGGATAAAAAATATTGTACAGATGGATGCCGCAATATTTATAATAATACCCGTAAATCGCTGGGGCCGTATAATAGTTATGTGAGGAACATCAACAACAGCCTGTTGAAAAACCGCCGCATATTGGAAGAAATTCTGCTTAAGGATGAAGAAACAGTTAAGATGCACAAGGAGAAACTATTGAGCCTTGGATTCCAGTTTAAATACATTACTCACTCCTATACCACCTATGGTGGTAAAACATATTGCTATTGCTATGAATATGGCTACCTGGCCCTTGAAAATGACTGGTACCTCGTGGTTAAGCAAAAATACCGAGCCGGTTAGCTCCAATCTCTATGGCATATAATTGCAAAGATTAGATAGATAAGCACTAAACGAAGCAAGCCGGATGGCTGTTAAGGTCTGGTTTTTGTACCCCTATTGAAAAGAATTTTTTAAACTTAAATTTTATTTCGATGGGAAAGCTAAGTGGTAAAACAGTTGCTATTCTCACAGAGAATGGCTTCGAAGAAGTAGAATTAACGAGTCCTAAAAAGGCGCTGGAAGATGCCGGTGCTACTGTACATATCGTGTCGCCTCAAAAAGAGAAGGTAAAAGCATGGAATCATGACCACTGGACCATGGAAATACCGGTGGATGTGCACATTTCCAAAGCAAAGTTTGATGATTATGACGCCCTGGTATTGCCGGGTGGGGTTTTGAATCCCGACAAGTTGCGGACCAATAAAGCATGCGTGGATTTTGCTCAGCAATTCCTGGAAGCAGGGAAACCGCTGGCAGCTATCTGTCATGGTCCACAATTACTGATCGAAACGGGACTATTGGAAGGAAGAGATATGACTTCCTATCATTCCGTAAAAACAGATATCGAAAATGCCGGCGCAAACTGGCACGACAAGGAAGTGGTAGTTGACAACGGCCTGATAACAAGTCGTAGCCCGGAAGACCTGGATGCTTTCAACAGGAAAACAATCGAGGAAATTGGGGAAGGAGTGCATGCGCCCTCCCCCACGCATTAACGAGGTAATTTGAATAATTCAATTCCACACTTCAAGGTTGTCGGCCTCTATGAGGTTGACAACCTTAAATTTTATCATTATGGAAGGTCCTTCACTGGTAATATTAAAGGAAGAAGCAAAACCTTTTAAAAGTAAAAAGATAACAAAGGCCACGGGATATGCTGACATCGACTATAAAAGAATAAAGGGCCAGACCGTAAAGGATTTCAAAACCTGGGGCAAGCATTTTCTAATTCAATTACCAAAGTTTACCGTCCGTGTCCATTTCCTGCTATTCGGAACATATTTCATTAATACCCGTAAAAAAACAAATCCCAAATTATCGTTGCAATTCGACAATGGTAGTCTGAACTGTTACGTATGTTCCGTAAAAATCATTGAAGAACCGCTAGGTAAAGTGTATGATTGGGAACTTGATCTTTTATCACCAAAATGGAAGTTTAGTAAGGTAAAAAAACTCTTTCTCAGTCACCCCGGCACTCTCGTATGTGACGTACTGCTCGACCCCGCACTATTTTCTGGCGCCGGCAACATTATTAAAAATGAAGCCCTCTATCGCGCAGGTGTGCACCCCGAATCAAAAATGAACAACCTGCCTGCTGCAAAAGTGAATGAACTGATAAGAGCAGTTCACAGTTATTCATGGGATTTCCTGGCGTGGCGCAAAGAAGAAGTATTGTCAAGAAACTGGAAAGTATATGCGCAAAAAAAATGCAGGGTGTGCGGAGGTACGGTAGTTAAAAAATATACCGGAAAGCTAAAGCGTAGAAGTTTCAGTTGTAAAAATTGCCAGGTAAAATATTGACTCATGCAGAAGTACCATCTGTGCATCGATGCATAATTGCTTCTGAACAAAAAACGGTAATTTGGCTTTACACTAAACCACTTCCCTGCCCATACATGAAAGAACAACTAAAAACGTTTCTCAAAAAGCTGGGATTGTACCATCAGCTTCAGTCAAACTACCGTAGGGCGCTTTCTTCTTTCAATCGTCTTCAAAACAAATGGGCGTATGACAAATACAAGGGTTCGGGATTCATTTGTAACTTTTGCGAAGCCACATACCAAAAGTTTGTTCCTCATTATCCCGGGCCCGATATAGCTGAAGCGATCAATTCCAATAAAGTTATTGCAGGTTATGGTGAAAATGTAATTTGCCCAAATTGTATGAGCAAAAGCAGGGAGCGCCTGGTGAAAGTTGCCCTGGACAATTTTGTGAATGTTGAAAATAAAGAAGTGCTGCACTTCTCACCCGAAAAAAAAGTATACAGGCATATAAAAGATAAGGCGAGAGTCACTACAGTTGATATAGAGCCAGCATTTTATAAAACCGTGGATCCTTCCATTCAATTTGCTGACGCCACAAAACTTGATTTTGCAGATTCACGCTTCGATATCATTATTGCCAATCACATTCTTGAACATATTCCTGACGATATAAAGGCAATGAAGGAAATGTTTCGCGTATTAAATGAAAATGGGGTGGCAATTTTGCAGGTGCCCTGGTCCCAATCGCTATCAACAACAATAGAAGATCCCGGGATCAATAACCCGGCGAAACAATGCCGTTTGTATGGACAGAAGGATCATGTGCGCATATATACCCTCGATAATTATACAACCCGGTTGATGTCTGCAGGATTCAGGGTGAAAGTTATTACACCAACTGAACTGATACCCTTCCAAAAGCATGCACTACAGTTAAACGAACCACTCGTTTTGGGTTATAAATCGTCATTAAGCTAATTTCCTAAGACCTCAAATCTCGAACAAGATCAAAATTTCTTGAAAATCAGAAACACAGCCCCGACCAGCATGCAAAACCCAACTATATGGTTCCACTCAAATTTTTGTTTGAAAACGATCATCGAAAAGACCATGAACACAATTAATGTGATGGCTTCCTGCAGGGTTTTGAGTTGCACCAGGTTGAAGGGACCTCCATGTTCCTGGAAGCCTACGCGGTTTGCGGGAACCTGGAACAAATACTCAAAAAAAGCAAGTCCCCAGCTAATTAAAATGATAGCGAATAAGCCCAGGCCCTGACCCCAACTAAATTCTTTGAATTTAAGATGACCATACCAGGCCAGGGTCATAAATATATTCGACACCACCAGTAGTCCAATGGTAAATAAACCTTTCATTAATTTCCTTTTTGCCAAAATTAAAGAAGTGAGCTGTTCGAGCTGGTAAGAAAATCATACGTTTCAAATTATCCTACGAAAACGGAAAAGGTTAACGCCATAAATAGTAATGGGTGTAACAGGAACCATTTTTGGTGTTGTAGAACAAAAAACATGAAAGACAAACAACTTTTTATATTTTAGTCCTATATCAAACTGGTCCGATGAGAACATCAACTGCAAAATTTACATTGTTTATAATAGCATTATTAGCACCCTATGCAATCTTGCGCACCCATAATATATTCATCTTCCTCCTTTGTTTAGCCTATATTCTATTCACTTTTTTCCAGCTTATGAGATTATATTTTGCTTTAGCTGTATCTGAAAAGAAATCTGTCGAAGCACCAGCCAGTCGAAAAAATATGTTCATGGCTTCAACCGTGGTTTTAATATACCTGGCTGCTATTGTCTATACCCTGGTGATAACGTACCCATTTTGGTCAGAATATCTTTCTTAATACAAAGTATGTGTTGAATAATCGACTCCATACATTGTTGCCGATGGCCTGATATTCCATATATTAAACATTTATAGCATCTTTTTCTTCACAGCTCGAAGAGGCTTGTATATCGCTGCCTCCGTAACTTTGCCAGGTAACCTTCGTCTTCATAACCCTTCAATTTCCTGCTATGGTGAGAACGACGAAACTGGTAATTGTAATTGCATGGATGTTGCCATTGCTACTGCCGCAGGATTATACCAGTGCCCGCGAATCAATGGTAAAGAAGCAAATCGAAGCACGCGGCATTGAAGATCGCGCAACCCTCGCCGCCATGCGCAAAGTACCACGTCATAGCTTCGTGCCCGACGAGCAAGTAAGCAAGGCTTATAACGATAACCCGCTTCCAATTGGTTACGGCCAAACTATATCCCAGCCTTATATTGTCGCTTACATGACGGAGATTGTAAAACCCAAACCCAACTACAAGGTTTTGGAGATTGGCACCGGTTCTGGTTACCAGGCCGCTGTATTGGCTGAAATAGTTCAAAAAGTTTACACCATAGAAATAGTTACAGAGTTAGGTAAACAGGCAACCACGCGATTGAAAAACTTAAACTATAAAAACGTTGAGGTAAAAATTGCAGATGGTTATCATGGCTGGAAAGAACACGCGCCATTTGATGCTATTGTTGTTACCGCTGCAGCAGAATACATTCCACCCCCATTGAAAGAACAATTGAAAGACGGTGGTCGGATGATCATCCCGGTTGGGTCGCCATTCATGACACAACAACTTATGCTGATTGAAAAAAAGGGCAATACCTATCGAACTACGAATATGATCCCCGTACGCTTTGTTCCATTTAAACGAAGTCAATGAACTTCCGGGCATCTCTTTACCGCAATCGACTGCTGGCGGCTATAGGCCTACTGTCAATTGCGTTGATCGCTTACCAGGTTGCTATTATCCAGTTACTCTCCAATGTACAGTGGTATCATTTTGCAAATGTGGTTATCTCTGTCGCATTACTGGGATTCGGTGCTGCGGGTGCGCTGCTGGCGCTGCTACGCAACTGGCTATTAAAGTACAGCTACACGCTTCTACCGGTGTTGATGATACTTTCCGGTTTAATGATGATTGGCGCCGTGGAGTTGAGTCATAGCAGATTTGCCCGGTTTGATTCTTACCTCTTGTTTACAGGCAGTGGGCAATGGTTGAAGCTCTTGCTCAATTCGCTATTCTATTTTATTCCCTTCCTGCTTGGTGCGTTGGCACTCGGGATCATATTTATTAAATACGTCCGGGAAATTGGCAGTTTTTATTTTTCAAACCTATTGGGTTCAGGTATAGGTGCTGTTGTTGCCGCATTGCTTGGAGGATATTTTCTTCCGTCATCTCTTCCATGTGTTATGGCATTGATGGCTGTAATTGCCGGAGCAATTTTATTACAAGGGAGAAAACAATTGATTCTAATCGTGCTGGTATTGCCGGTTGCTATTTACATCATTTATAGAATTACTTCGCCTGTACCCATTGCATTGTCGCAGTATAAAAGTTTAAGCAGAACGCTTAACCTCCCTGGTTCGGAGATTATAATTCAAAAACCTGGTGCATATGGATTGGTACAGGTAGTAGCTGCCGATGCTTTGCGTTATGCGCCGGGATTGAGCCTGGCTTTTAATAGTGAAGTGCCGGTAAGAAAAGCAGTATTCAACAATGGTGACTGGTATGGTCCATTAGATTCATGGAACAGGGAGGATAGTTTTCATTTACTGGATTACACAACAATGGCTGCGCCCTACGTATTAAAAGACAGATCCAAAGTGTTGGTCCTTAATGCAGGTTCTGGCTTGCATGTATCGCAGGCGCTTAGCCAGGGTGCAATGGAAATTGATGCTACTGAACCGCACCGGGGAGTTTACAAGCTGCTCTTAAATGAACTTGCCGTTATGAACGACTCGCTTTGGTACCGTCCACAGGTGAAGATGCATTTGGTGGAACCAAGAACATTCCTGGCTTCAGCCAACAAAAAATATGATCTCATCCAACTTCCACTTATTGGTGCATTCGGTGGCGGCGTGGGATTGTATGCCATGCGGGAAGAATATATTCTCACCCGTGAGGCCTTCATGGAAATGTGGAATTTGCTGGATGAAGATGGAGTAATTAGCGTATCGACCTGGATGGATTATCCTTTTCGAAATTCGTTAAAGGTTACTGCTACTCTTGCCGAAACACTGGACGATTGTGGAATTGCCGATCCTCTTTCGCATCTAACGGCCATTCGAAGTTGGGGAACGATCACATTCATTTTGAAAAAGACTCCCTTCACATCGGCCGATACTTCACTATTGAGACGTTTTTGCAACGCTTATTTATTCGACCCCTTATGGTTGCCCGGTTTACATGTTGCAGAACGAACCGTGCATAATGGCATCAGCGATTCAACTTTTTTTGCATATGCAGATGTACTGGTAGCTGGTAACAGGGAACAGCTATATCGAGAATATGGTTTTCACATTCGGCCTGCTACCGATGACAAGCCTTATTTTTCACAGTTTCTGCGTTGGAAGAGTTTGCCACAGCTCGAAAGCATTTTTGGTGCGCAAACCGTATCATTTCTCGAATTAGGTTGGCTGATTGCGGCGATTAGTTTAGTCCAGGTTTCGGTGCTGGCAATTTTACTAATCATTCTTCCTCTTTTCAAGTTAGGCTGGCGCGGTCACTACAAAATATGGACGCTTTTATATTTCAGTGGGCTGGGCGCAGGTTATATGTTGCTGGAAATTGTGCTCATCCAGAAGTTCCTCCTGGTTTTTGGAAACCCGGTGTATGCGGCGGCATTTGTGATTAGTGTTATGATGCTGGCATCGGGTATTGGTAGTTATTATTCTGAAAGGGTAACACCCGTCCGAAATAATATGCAGCAAATCTTATTTATGATTGTATTGCTCTTACTGCTGTACACCTTCTTTCTTTCGCCATTGATTAGCCTGGTGTCTGGAGCAACTATGTTCCTTAAGCTCGTTGCCTGTATTCCAATTATTGCAATCCCCGCATTGTTGATGGGGATGCCCTTTCCCCTCGGTCTGCGCATGCTTTCGGGTATAAATGAAAACAATCTGCCGTGGGCCTGGGGAGTTAACGGATGCGTATCGGTGATAAGTGCGGCATTTGCTGCGTTGTTGTCTGTGGAAGCTGGCTTTTCGATGGTGATATTGTTGTCGTTCTTGTTTTATGGAGTGAGTATGGGATCGATGTACCTGATTAAGAAATAACCAACATTACCCAGGCAAGTTTGATATAAACTTAGCAATTACCGGCTTTGAGTAAGGCCAGTATTTAAATTTTTCTAAATTTCTCAATGTATCCGTCTTTGTATTTTATTGCTATTTCTACAACCTTATTATTGTCTCTAATAAATTGGATTGAGTCAAATACGTTCGATACAAAAAGATCTTTTTGCACTGGTAACAAAAGGCATCTATGAAATGTGTCATAAATCATGTAGAGTTTTCCGTTATTCTCATAAATCCTGGCCTTACGGTAATTGCCTAAGTACTCTAAAATATTCTGGTCAAACTTAGTATTGCTCTTTAAAGTTTTGTTACTGTGCAAGTATTTAGTCTTTTGTTCTGCACCGTTGCCTTTATACTTATATGCTAAACTATATGCCTTATCAAAAGCACTATCGGCATTCGTTGCTAAATCTGGAAAGATGCCTATTCCCTCAATATTAAAATTATTATTGGCTTCATCAAAGCATTTTCCTGAAGGAATTATTGCATCATAATACTTACTGCTTATAGATTCTGAGAATGTGTTGCCGCCTCCCCGTGTTGGTTCCCCAATAATTAATGCCTGTGGTATAAATCGCTTTATTTTATAAGCTACCGTTTCTCCTGCTGAAAATGTCCGTTTACTGACTAATATAAAAACAGTTTTATTATTGTTGTTTGTGTACGATATGACTTTGCTGTCAGTATGGTGTTTTTTTATTATGGAAAGCTCCTTTTTCACGCCACTGGAATCATAGCGAAAAATACTTTCTGTCGTAATAAAATAAAAGTTCGGCTGGGGAGAAAAGTAAGAACAAAACTTTACTGCCATTGGGACCAGCCCCCCTGTGTTGTCCCGTAAGTCGATGATGATAGTTTTTGTATTTTGGAGATATTCAAAAACAGATGCTATGGCAATTCTTTTTTTATTTCTCTTTTTATAGTAGGAAGTACTCTCAAAGTTTAATATTTCAACGTAACCTACATTCCCAGGCAAAATTTTGATATCACCATATGTAAACATGTCGTCCTTTGTCCGCTCCTTGTATTCCTCGTCAAACCGCTTTACTGGATCCTGGCCTTTCGGGAAACGCTTCCTTCGTTGCCTGGGTGTAAGAGCGTCAAATCTTTTAGCAGCTTGTATGCTATCCTCCAAATAATCGTAATGTAGAGGGACTACAGTTATGTGATTGTCTTTACTGATCTTTCTCAGGTCTTTGGTGATCTCAAAAGCAAATTCGTCGGCGTTAAGTGTACTATCATAGCCACCGGTCTTATACTTTGAATTGATGTAATCAGTCATTTGCCCGGCCAGCCCGGATGAGAGATAGTTCCTATTTATATCTCCCGACAGCGATTGAATAAATCTATGGCGGAAAGAGTCAGTTTGTGCTGCTGCCGGTGATGAGAACAAACAAAGTACTAATAAGTATAAACCGGCTTGAACTCTTTTATGCATATTACCTGGTTCTTTTTTCTCACTTGATTTTAAAGCAATGCTTATTAATATTTAACTACCCGGAACTCCCAATCTCCCGGCGTCTATACCATTGGTCGTTATAATTGCTGATATTTATACGAAGACTTTCATACTCGTTAAAATGCTTTTGAAGATAACGACGATTATCCGTCAAAACCGCCCCTTGAGCTGCGCAAAGTGAAAACAGGCTGTTAAACTATGCGATCATTGTTACACTCACGGTAACGGGCACATTAGTCTCTATTCCCTTCCCAGGCCAAACCTCCTAACAATTTGACGCTTAAAGAATTCAGATTCATTTCAATCGATCCGATCTGGATATTTCAGAGCATTGTTTTTCGCTACATCTAAATGGAATGAGGCAACTGGTAAAACAATCGAGGTAGCGACCTTAGCTAACCCTCAAAATCTATCAAACAAATCCTCAAGCCAACGGGCAAGCCTACCCTTTTTTCGTGCGGCTTGTATCTGCATATGCGCCTATTCAACAGGATTCCGGATGAACCGTTCATCCAATTTCCTTGTACAAAGTGGCGAGTGGTATTGTCGGTGGTGAGTTTTTTCGGAACTTTCTTCTGACAAAATAATTACTCACTACTCAACAAAAATCATTGGTATGAAAAAATTAATAGTATCGTGCATAATTGCATGCATGTTCTGTCTGCCAGCCTTCTCACAGGAAAACAAAGACAAAGACAGGCAAAAGGAATATGCTGAATGGCAACAAAAGATAAAAGATGATTTAAAGCTATCGGACGACCAGGTTGGCAAATGGAATGCCCTGGATGCAGAATATAAGGACAAAATGAATGCAACCATGCAGGCCACGAATCTCGATAAAGATGCACAGAAAGCAAAAATGATTGAACTCAGGAAAGAAAAACATACAAAATTCCTGGAACTACTTTCTGCTGATCAACAAGCGAAGTACAATGAAATTATAGAAAAGAAAAAGAGAGAGGCAGCAGCAAATAAGCCTGCGGGATCTTAATTGAACTGAACGTATTAAAGAACCGGGTTAATTAATAGCCCGGTTTTTTTATGTGCCTGATCAACCAGGTTTTTTTGTAAGAGTGTTGATCCAATAAAAAAGCAGTTATAATGTATTCATTATAACTGCTTCCTTTTGTTGTGGTGTGGGGCGGGATCGAACCGCCGACACAAGGATTTTCAGTCCTTT
>CBFGYO010000117.1:0-13268 GCA_965652975.1 uncultured Chitinophagaceae bacterium
AAATACACCGAAGTAATCTCAATTTTTTTGAGCTTGGCATCCTTCGCCGTTTTGTAGAAGAAGCGGGCGGTCCTTCTGTACATATTGAAGTCATCACCACTGCTTCGATGATTCCCAATGAAGTGGGCAATAACTACCTTAATGCATTTGGGCGCATTGGCTGCACCAATGTTGATATGCTGCATATTCGTAACAGGCAGGATGCCATCAGACCAGAATATGTGGAACGGATTCGAAAATGCAACGCTGTAATGTTTAGTGGAGGCAATCAACTTCGCCTGAGCGCCATCTTCGGCGGCACGCCTTTCCTGGATGTACTACTCAAAAGATACCAGTTGGAAAACTTTACCGTTGCCGGTACCAGTGCCGGTGCAATGGCCATGAGCAATACAATGATCTATGAAGGTAATGCCATGCGTGCCCACCTCAAAGGTGAAGTAAAGATTACTACCGGCCTTGGACTAATCGACGATGTGATCATCGACTCGCATTTTGAAAAAAGAGGAAGATTTGGTCGTTTATCACAGGCTGTAGCGTCCAATCCTCAATGTATCGGCATTGGCCTGGGTGAAGACACAGGCATGTTGATCACGGATGGCAATAAGATGGAAGCTATTGGCAGCGGTCTTGTGGTAATCATCGATGGTCATGATATTATTCATTCCAATATTGCAGACATTCCGGATGGTAACCCCATTAGTCTCGAAAACCTGAAAGTACATTTCTGTGAAAAAGGAAATGGTTACTTGCTGAAAGAGAAAAAATTCCTGCCCGAAGCATCCGAAGGTGCAGTAATAAAAAAACAGGTAAATGTGGAGTAGTGAAAGTATCACGCCCTATTTGACAGGCATTCCAGTGGAATGCTTTTTTGTTTTAAATTGAAACATGAAATATATAGTAATCATATTGCTAGTATCGGCGGTGCTTGGTTTTGCTCCCAACCAAAAACGAAAGGTCATTTTTTTTGGTGATTCCATTACACAGGCAGGAGTACAGCCGGGAGGTTATATCAGGAGAATAGATAGCCTGTGCAAACTGGAAAAGAAGCAGGACGGATATGAATTTGTTGGCTCCGGCGTTAGTGCCAATAAAGTATATGATCTTTACCTGCGCCTGGAAGAAGATGTGTTGAGCAAGAACCCCGACATAGTCGTAATCTATATTGGTGTGAATGATGTGTGGCACAAAACCAGCGCCGGCACGGGTACGGATGCCAACAAGTTTGAACAGTTCTACAGGGCCCTTATCAAAAAAATGAAGGATAAAGGTATCAGGCTGATCCTGGCAACGCCTGCCGTTATTGGTGAAAGGCATGATTTCAGCAATCAACAGGATGGTGATCTCAACCAGTACAGCAATATTATAAGAACAATTGCATCTACCAACAACATTCCATTGGTCGATCTGCGGCTGCGTTTTCTCGAATACAGTAAAGCCAATAACCCGCAAAACAATGAAAAGGGGATTCTTACGAGCGACCGGGTGCACCTGAATGAAAAAGGAAATCAACTGGTAGCCGAAGAGTTCTGGAAAGCAATTAAAGCACTTTAAAAAATCCCTTTGTCAGTTTCCCATTTACGGCTAGACCTTCCCGTATGATAAATAACCGGGTAATTGTTTTCTTCGGCGAGTTTGAGCATCCGTTTGCGGAGTAGCTTGGGATAAAAGTTCCGGACAATATTATACTTGTCCGATAATTTTTTTACAACTCCTGCCTCACTTAGCACATCGTAGGTGGCCGCTGCACAACGCATTCCAAATACTGCATAATCATAGGGGGTTTGTTGGGCATACTCATTAAAAAGTAAATCAAGTTGTTTCAATTGTTCCTGCGTCACCGGAATTTTTATCGTTACCCACTTTGTAGATGCGGTGTCCCAGTATACAGATGGATTAAGGCAAAATCCCCCTGTGGGTTTTTTATTTTCTGGAAGGATGGGGCAGTTGCCTGAAAGGAAGTCCAGCACCTTTCCATTGGCCTCAATATTTACGTGCCCGCCTTTCAGCCCGCCGAATAATTTATCTTCCGTTTCTTTATATCCTTTAGCAGGAACGGAGCCATATAAAAAATTCAATTTAATAGTGTCTGCAGTCGACTGAGCAGCCGTAGAGTAAGCTGAAAAAATAACCAATAACACCGCCAGTAATCGCATAGCATAAAGTTATTGCAGTTTTATTTTTCGGGGAGGAGATTGTGGAGAATTAACGTTTTCGGTTTCACGCAAGGCTTGTAAAGAATGCAAAGGCGCAAAGAAATAACTAGCGTCTCTGCGTAATCTTAGCACTCTTTCCGTGAAACAGCCTCAGTAAACAATTACAAGATAATGATGCTTCTTTCCTTTTTGTACAAGGATATATTTATTATGCAGTAGCATGGATTCTGTAACGACCAATTTTTCTGAATCCACTTTTTTGCGGTTAATGCTCACACCCCCGCCCTGTACCGTCTTGCGTGCCTCGCCCTTACTGGGAAAAATTCCAGTCTCGGCCAAAAACGAAACGATATCGATACCAGCAGCTATTTTGCCTTTTTCAAAATCAGATTTTACAACACCTCCCATTCCTTCCAGGTCTTCAACACTCAGGCTCTCTGCCGGAGCCGATTGATTTGCAAATATTTTTTGTGTAGTTCCAATTGCTTTATCCAGTTCTTCCTGGCCATGCACCAGCCGGGTTACTTCTTCGGCTAGCCGCTTTTGAAGTTTTCGGTGTCCGCGATCTTTGGAGTGTTCCCGGGTAACCTGGTCCACTTCCTCCATGGTAAGAAATGTAAATATCCTGATCCACTTTTCAGCATCGGTATCAGTAGCATTCAGCCAAAATTGGTAAAAGTGGTATGGTGATGTCCGGGCGGCATCGAGCCATACATTACCGCTTTCGGTTTTGCCGAATTTGCCGCCATCAGCTTTTGTAATAAGGGGATTTGTAAAAACAAATGCTTCACCGCCGGCTTTGCGGCGTATTAGTTCTGTACCCGTAGTCATATTACCCCACTGATCGCTACCGCCCATTTGGAGTTTACAATTCTTGTTCTTATAAAGCCAGTAAAAATCATAGCCCTGCATAAGTTGGTATGCAAACTCCGTATAGCTGATCCCGGTTTCTCCCTCTATCCGTTTCTTCACGCTGTCTTTGGCCATCATATAATTTACTGTAATGTGTTTACCCACATCGCGCAAAAAATCAATGAAGGAGATGGATTTGAACCAGTCATAATTATTAGCCATTTCAGCAGCATTCTTCAGCGCGGGATTAAAATCAAGAAAGCGTTCCAGTTGTGCTTTTACGCCTGCTATATTTTTTTGTAACTGCTCCTCGCTCAAGAGGTTACGTTCTTCGCTCTTGCCGCTGGGGTCGCCCACCATACCCGTTGCGCCACCGACCAGGGCAATGGGTTTGTGACCGGCTTTTTGAAAGTGGATCAACAATAATATTGGTACCAGGCTCCCGATATGCAGGCTATCGGCCGTGGGGTCGAAACCGATATACCCGGTAGTCATCTCTTTCTGCAACTGTTCTTCGGTTCCGGGCATTATATCCTGGATCATGCCTCTCCATTCTAATTCCTGCAGCAGGTTCATAGCTAAGTCAGTGATTTGCAGCAAAAGTAAGGGAGAAAAAGTTTGAGTAGGGGACTATGCAATATTTTTCTAACCTGTTCGTTTTCAATAGCTATCTTTTTGCCATACCACCTTTATGATTTTCGGAGCATTAAGATTAATTTTACCGTTGCTCGTACCTATGAAGGCGATTCTTACTCAATTGCTTATTTGAAAATTCAATGAATGAAAACGAACCGTTTATACCTAACCCTGTTAACTACCTTTCTCGTCTTTACTGCCTCGGCTCAATTTAGAAAGTATTCCAATGAATTTTTAAACATTGGTGCAGGTGCGCGTGGACTTGCCATGGGCAGTTCCCAGGTAGCATCAGTGAGTGATGGAACTGCAGGATACTGGAACCCCGCGGGATTGGTAGGAGTAAAAGATCATCCACAGGTAAACCTGATGCATGCCGAATATTTTGCTGGCATTGGCAAGTATGATTTTGTAAGCATTGCATTTCCCGCCGCCAATAACAAAAGAACATTTGCAATTACGGGTTTGCGGTTTGCGGTGGACGATATCATGAACACTTTGTTTCTCGTGGAGCCTGATGGTTCCATCAACTACAATAACATCCAGGCATTTTCATCGGCAGACTATGCATTTCTTGCTTCTTATGCACAAAAGCTAAAAGAAAGCCCCAATAAGAATATTCATTTCGGCGTGAATGCAAAAGTTATTCATCGTAATGTGGGCAAATTTGCAAAAGCCTGGGGCTTCGGTCTCGACGCTGGACTTCAGATCTTTACCAATAAGTGGAAGTTTGGTATTTCCGGCCGTGATATTTCGACAACATTCAATGCATGGTCGTTTACATTCACCGAGCGGGAAAAAGAAGTACTTTACCTGACCAATAATGAAATACCGGTGAAGTCGACAGAGATGACTGCACCCCGCCTCGTACTGGGTGTTGCAAGAGACTTCAAGCTAAGCAAGAAAACTACACTGCTTGCAGAAATTAATGCGGATGTAACTTTCGACGGGCAAAGAAACACCGTTATCAGCGCCGACCCGGTGAGTGTGGATCCTAAACTGGGACTGGAAGCAAACTTCAACAATGTATTTTTCCTGCGTGCAGGAATCAATAATTTTCAAAAAGCATTATCAGACGGCGATACGTTGAACCAAAAGAAAGTGTGGATCTACCAGCCGAGTGCTGGGGCGGGTTTTCGCATATCCAATGTCACGATCGATTATGCATTTACCAACCTTGCCAATCAATCCAATCCGTTGTTCACACACGTTTTTTCGCTTCGACTGGATTTGATCAACGATAAAAACAAGACCAAAAAATAATCTGTACCTGATAAATAAATTTCAATGAAACGATTTTTACTTTTTTTGTTGATCCTGGCTGGCCTAACTGCAAAAGCGCAGGTATTCAACAATGAATGGATCGATTATAATAAAACCTATTACAAGTTCAAAGTAGGTGCTACTGGCGTATACCGCATCAGCCAGGGTATGCTGTCTTCGATTGGATTGGGCAGCACACCCGCAGAGCATTTTCAATTATGGAGAAATGGAGAAGAAGTGCCACTGTATACCAGCGTGCAGGCCGGAAGTTTCGGCGCAGGTGATTATATTGAATTCTGGGGGATGATGAATGACGGTACAACGGATAGTATCATGTACAGGGTAAACGGTCACCAGTTGAATAAGAAATGGAGTTTGCAAACCGATACTGCCGCTTTTTTCCTTACTGTAAATACATCAGCGAATAATAAACGATTGGTGCCTGCAGCAAATGATCTTGCGGGCAACGTGCTTCCAGCAGAGCCCTTTTTTATGCATGTAGAAGGGAAATACTATAAGGAAAGAATTGGGCAGGGCTATGCGCAGGTGGTAGGTGAAACGGTTTATTCATCAGCGTACGACGGCGGTGAAGGTTGGACATCGAATGATATTAGCAAAGGAGGTACAAAGACGGAAGTATTAAGTGGCCTCTTCCCCTATACAGGACCTGGGGCACCCGTAGAAGCTAACTTCCGCATCAATGCAAGTGGCTATAATGGATCAAATCCAAGAACTTTCAGGGTAAAACTGAACGGGGATTCAATTCTTGGGCAGCAAATGGATTTCTTTGATTTTGTAAAACTGGATCATCCCATTCCGAGTTCAATGTTGGCCGGGGGTTCGGCTACTGTTGAAGTAACCAATCAATCACCGGTGCCTGGAAGTGACAGGATGGTAGTGGCGCAAATAGAAATTAATTATGCACGGAGCTTTAACTTCGGCAACAAAACAGCATTCGAGTTTACACTCCCCGCCAATACAAATGGCAATTATCTTGAAATCACCAATTTCAATCATGGCGGCACACCTCCGGTGCTTTATGATTTCACTAATGGAAAGCGATATGTAGCCGATATTTCAAACCCGGCGCTCGTTAAAATAGCCTTGCAGCCTTCGATTGAAGACAGGAAACTGGTGCTTGTAAGTGAAAGTCCCGCTACAATTTTCAATGTGACTATTTTCCAGCAACGAAATTTTGTAAACTATGGGCTCGCCGCAAACCAGGGCGATTACCTGATCATCACTCACCCTAAATTGATGAATGGAGCTGGCGGTAGCAAGCCTGTAGAGGATTACCAGGCTTATCGACGTTCTGCCGCCGGAGGTGGATTCAATGTAAAGATCTACATGATCGACGAATTGGTGGATCAGTTTGGTTTGGGTATCAAAATGCATCCACTCTCGGTCCGGAATTTTTTAAGATGGGCGAGAGCAACCTATACACAACCCATAAAAAATGCATTTCTTATAGGTAAAGGTGTGCATTATATGCACTTCCGACAGTTTGAAAGCAACCCACTGATAAACCAGCTATGTTTTGTTCCAACTTTTGGTTTCCCTGCATCAGATATCCTTTTAGCCGCAGAGCCGGGACCTGATCAAATTCCAAAAACTCCTATCGGGCGTCTTGCAGTAGTATATCCTGAGGAGATAACCACTTATCTCAACAAAGTTATTCAATATGAGCAGGCACAGGCAAGCCAGTCGCCTTATATCCGCGATAAGGCCTGGATGAAAAATGCTATTCACGTAGTGGGTGCCAATGACGAGGGATTATCTAATGCGCTACGGATAAGTATGGATGCCTTTAAACGAATAATCATAGATACATTCTATGGCGCCAACGTAATTACCTTCAGCAAATCGTCACCGGACGAGGTGGAACTGGCGAGTAATGCACGTTTGCAAAGTTTGTTCCAGGAAGGTGTTTCACTTGTTACCTACTTCGGTCACTCTTCTGCAACAGCACTTCAGTTCAACCTTGACAATCCCCAGAATTATAACAATTCAGGAAAATACCCGCTTTTCATTCTACTTGGTTGTAATGCCGGTAATTTTTACAATTACAATGCGCTTCGACTACAGACAAAGGAAACAATTTCTGAAAAATTTGTATTGGCTGAAGATCGGGGAAGTATTGCAACGATTGCCAGTACGCACCTGGGTGTGGTGCATTATCTCGACATTTATAACAACAAAAACTATAGAGCGCTCGGCGTTACTAAATATGGCCGCGGGTTGGGAGAGGTGATGATTGAAGCCATTATACAAACGTTTAACCAGACTAAGCAAACGGATTACTATGCACGCTTCCATTGCGAGCAGGCGACGTTGCACGGTGACCCCGCCGTGAAGGTCAATACCACGGCAAAACCCGACTATGCAATCGAAGATGAGTTGGTGACAATCAACCCGGCATTCATCTCGGTAGCGGAATCCAATTTCAAAGTCAAGGCGAAATTCATGAACCTTGGGAAGGCGCTTAGCGATAGCATTACTATCGAAGTAAAGCGCACACTTCCCAATGGTACGGTGCAGGTAACTAATAGGGTGAGGATACCTGGCATACGTTATATTGATTCGCTTACGTTTACGATACCAATTACACCTAATACGGATAAGGGTTTAAATAAGATAACTATTACCGTTGATGCGGATAATGACGTGGATGAGATTTATGAGACTAACATCAATAACATTCTCACCAAAGAGTTTTACATCTTTGAAGACGAGGCAAGACCGGTATATCCTTATAATTTCTCCATTGTAAAAGATCAAAATATTAAATTCCAGGTGTCATCGGCAAATCCTTTCAGCGTAATGCGCCAATACACCATGGAGATAGATACTACCGAGTTGTTTAATTCGCCACTCAAAGTTTCGCGCGATGTAAGCACAACCGGAGGTGTTATGTCATTCGAGCCTGGTGTAACCTTCCTCGACAGCGTGGTGTATTACTGGCGCGTGTCACCGTTACCAACCACAGGCGACAGGGTATGGAATGTTTCTTCATTTATTTATATTCCAAATAGCGAACACGGCTTCAATCAATCGCATTTTTACCAGCATACCAAGTCGGAGCTTACCCGGATGTCATACGATAGTACTTCCAGGTTGTGGAGTTATAAAAATTTGATCAATAACTTATTTATACGATTGGGAAGCTGGGTAACCAGTGGTGCCACGCAAGGTTCGCAATTGTCGGTTGCCCTGAATGGTGAGGTGAGCATCCAGCTTACAAACTATTTTCAGTCTATTGTATTCAATGTAATTCCCCCGGCTAGTTTTCACCCGTGGGAAAACAGAGTGATTGTGCCGTACAGTGATCCAAACAACCTCGGTCAGGGTCTTTATGGAAGTACATCGCCGCATTGGATCAACTTCCCCAAGTACAACTTTGAATACCGTTATACGGATACTGCCAGCCGGAGAAAGATGATGGATTTTATGCGGGATTCTATCCCCGATGGACACTACGTCGTTGTCCGCAACTTTACACTTGACCCGGTAGCTTATCCAACCTTCCCTGTTGCTTATGCCGCCGACTGGGCTGCTGACGAGGCATTGCATGGACCCGGCCAGTCGCTGTATCATTATTTAAAAAATGCAGGTTTAACAACAATTGATTCATTTTACCGGGCACGTCCATGGGCACTGGTATATCGTAAAAATGATCCAAGCTTTACGCCACAGTCAGTAATGGGTGACGGTACGGTCGACAATCCAATATTGACTGTCGACTGTCCGGCGCTGGATACGTTGGGCTACATGCGTTCACCGGTACTTGGACCAGCGCGTCAATGGAAACAATTGAAATGGAGGGGTACTGTTGCACCAGATGTAACTGCCGGTGATTCGCCTACAATAGATATTGTCGGAATTAATGTTAATGGTACCGAAACGGTTCTGTTTAATCGAGTCGATATTACCCAACAGGACTTCAACATTTCATCGATTAATGCAGCGCAATATCCTTATCTGCGACTTCGCCTAAGGAATGCTGACTCCATACACAATACCCCTTACCAGTTAAAATACTGGAGGCTCACTTATGATCCGGTACCAGAGGGTGCCATTGCACCGAACTTATATTTCCAGACAAGGGATACAGTAGATGTAGGCGAAGAGTTTGATATAGCCGTAGCTTTCAAAAATGTGAGCCCATGGGCATTTACAGATAGCATGAGAGTGAAATTGGTAATTACCGACAAGGCCAACCGTGCAATCCCCATTCCCGTCCAGCGTTTCAGGATATTACAGGCAGACCCTGATACCCTGATTATTAGAGCAAAGGTGCCAACGGCTCAGTTCGGTGGTTTGAATACATTGTTTATAGAAGTAAATCCTGATAATGACCAGTTGGAGCAATATCACTTCAACAATTTTGCTTACAGGAACCTGTATGTGCGACCGGATACCCTAAATCCTTTAATGGATGTAACATTCGATGGCATACATATCCTGAACACGGATATCGTTTCTTCCAAACCGGAAATAGTCATTAAGTTGATGGACGAGGCTAAGTGGATGCCTCTTGATGATAATAACCTTGTAAAAGTGTCAGTGAAATATCCGGACGGAACCACCAGGCAGTTCCAATTTAATAGCGATACTCTGCAGTTTGTACCGGCGGGACAAGGGCCAAATCAAAGCAATACTGCCACGGTTAATTTCAACCCGCACTTCTTCAAAGACGGTAATTACGAATTGATCGTGACGGGTAGAGATAAGAGTGATAACGCTGCCGGCACTATCGAATACAGGGTGATGTTCCAGGTCATAAATAAACCGATGATTTCAAACATGATGAATTACCCGAATCCTTTCACAACATCAACGGCATTTGTATTTACCCTTACAGGTAGTGAAATACCACAGAATTTGCGAATCCAGATCATGACGATCACCGGTAAGATAGTAAGAGATATTACCAGGGATGAATTAGGTCCACTCCGTATCGGGCGTAACATCACCGAGTTTAAATGGGATGGCACGGATCAGTATGGACAGAAACTCGCGAATGGTATTTACCTCTATCGCGTAATTACCAACCTCAATGGTAAGAGCCTTGACAAGTATAAGGCTGCGGAAGATAATACCGATAAGTATTTCAACAAGGGGTATGGTAAAATGTACCTGATGCGATAAACTTATTTGATAAAGTATAAATTAAAAACTGCCTGCACAGGCAGTTTTTTTTGTCAATTGTGTAATCAGTTACTTATTGGGGAAGCCTGCTTGTCCTCATTTGCAAGTGAATTGATAAAAGCTGCAACCTGTGCACTTAATATCCGGGAGCCAGCTTCGTTCAAATGAAAGTTGTCAATGAAATAAGAATCCGAGTAAACAGAACTTGTATCAGCTCGTAGCAGGGGGATGCCCGATGTACTTGCAAGTTGAATGAAATGCGTCGACAATAGTTGCAGCTGGTTATTATCCTTGCGTTTATTAGAACGGGATGGCGGGAAAAGAAATATAATACGAGTACCTTTTGCCTGCAACAGTTCAATTGTTTGCCTGAAGGTGTTGGCAGCGGTATCATTTATTTTTTCTGCCTGTGGCAATTCTTTTGGACTTACCGGTGTGGTAAGCTGAATTGCTATCGTATCACTAACATTATTTTTGAAAATATTTACAAAACCATTGTAGATATTGTGATCGAATTGGGGCACACGCCTTCCCGGAATTAATACTGCCGTTCGGTTATATTCATCAAAAAAGCTGTATTTAAGAAAGGGCATATATTTTATAAGTGCTGTAGGAAAACCATTCCGATGCATATAGGATCTTACAGTATCGTTTTTAAGATAAAACAGGTAAGGGAAACGTTCTTTCAGGATATTGTATTTTACCAACATAGAGTTATCCACGCCGATAACTGCAAAATCCGGTGGCTGGTGATGTTGGAGATAAACGGTGGTAATAAGCTTCATTTCTTCTTCATCACAAGCACCGATAGCGAGATTATAAGAGCGGAATCCAGTAAGCGAATCTACGTAGTAAGGATTAATGCCCCCATGTATTCGTGAATTGCCGAGGAAAATAATATTAAAATCCTGGTTTTGATCCGAGGCTATATCCATCTTGTCGAATACATAGTACTGCATACGCTGACGGTAGCGATAATCAAAAAAAGCCCCTACCAAATATCCAAGGCCCATCACCAACAAAACGACTATAAGCAATCTTTTGAGGTACATGGTTTAAAATTGGAAATAAATAAAACTTGTTTTATGAAATACGCCATAAAATATAATCAGCAGTAAGGATGTGGTGAAAATAAAGATATCAGCCACTTTCCGGTTATTTAGATTGGTTAACACCGGGTTGCTGTATTTTTCGATCCCAAACATATAGATAGTGACCAGTAGAATAAAAAGCATGGTGAAATGGCCATATTGGACCGAAACTGTAGTTACCTGATTGATGGAATCAATGGTAAAACCATTCAGATCGGACGCCTTTTGAATTACGAGGAGCGCATCCGCTAAAGAAGGAGCCCGAAAGAATATCCACGCAAAGCAAATAGCTACCGCGGTTATTACCCAGCTTAATACTCTATGTCTTTTCGTTGAACCGATTACCCTCTTGAATCCGTCGTATATCAAGACGTACAGACCATGGAGAAATCCCCAGATAAGGAAGGTCCAACCCGCGCCGTGCCACAAACCACTCAATATAAACGTCAGTAAAATATTGAAATTTTTTCGTGCAAGACCCTTCCTGTTTCCACCGAGAGGAATGTATACATAATCCCTGAACCAGGAAGAAAGCGAGATATGCCATCTTCTCCAAAATTCCCGGACATTGAGCGCCTGGTATGGCCTGTTGAAATTGATAGCGAGGTCGAAGCCCATGCACCTGGCAGAACCTAGTGCGATATCACAATAGCCCGAGAAGTCAGCATAAATCTGGATCGCAAAGAAAATTACACCGAGCCAGATATTGGCAGCATTCATGGAAGCAGTGTCCCGGAATACTGCATCTACATATTCGGCAAGCCTGTCGGCAATGACTGTTTTTTTAAAAAAGCCCCACGCCATCAAACGCAAACCTTCGTATAGGTGCTGCATTGAAAAATGATGCCGGGCTCTTAGTTGGGGAAGGAGGTGACCGGGCCGTTCTATGGGGCCTGCTACCAATTGCGGGTAAAACATAACGTAGAGCGCATAATAACCAAGATGTCGCTCGGCCCGCTGATTGCCCCGGTACACTTCGATGGTATAACTAAGAGATTGAAAAGTATGAAATGACAGGCCAATCGGTAATACCCAGCGATGTAAAAGCAGTGCCGACCCTGAGAGATCATTGATATTCGCAGCAAAAAAATTGTAGTATTTGAAAAAGCCCAGCAAACCTATGTTCGCAGCGATGCTTAATATCAGCCACAATTTTTTGTGCCGCGTTTTTTCAATCCATAATCCAGCACTGTAATCTATAATAATTAATAGAAATAAAATGAGAATATATGCAGGCAGGTAAGCTATATAGAAAATACAACTGGCGATTAACAAATGAAGCCAGCGAAACCTATGCGGGAAGAGGAAATACAAAACAGTTACAGCCGGAAAAAAAATAAGGAACTCAATTGAATTAAAGAGCATGGCGGTAATGCAATGTTGGTTTCAAGGTGAATTTCCTCATTTGGGATGATATTCTTCAAAAATATTGAATTGTAGCTTTAAATTTAAAATTCCCTAACCCTGTTTTGTAAAGGCAGAAGTAACTGTTCACCCGGTAATTGTTGCCGTCCCCAACGGTCACACAATACTACAGTAGATAGCGCGGGCGTCATTAGACAACTAATCTTAAAGCCTGAAGTGTTACTTTTGCATCTTGTTCGGAAAGCAGCGTGCTTTTAAACTATTTTAAATTGTGTGGGTATGGCAAAGATTGGAATTAATATAGCCACGGGAAGTTTACAGCAGCAGGAAATGATCGTTGGTATCGACCTTGGTACGACGAACAGCCTTGTGTCAATAATCCATCCTGAAAGTAAAAAACCTGTTGTACTAAAGGAATTTGATGGTAATGCACTCGTGCCCTCAGTCATTCATTTCGGGGATAATGGAAATATAGTTGTTGGAGACGAAGCCAGGCGACTACTGGTGCTACAACCGGAACATACAATTTTTTCGGTAAAGCGGTTAATGGGCAAATCTTATAACGATGTGCGTGAACACAGTACTTATTTTTCTTATAAAATCATTGATGATAAAACAGAAAGTCTGGTAAAAGTGCAGGTGGGAAATACCTTTTATTCACCCATTGAATTGTCATCCTTTATTCTGAAGGAACTTAAGAAACGCGCAGAACACATACTCAAAACTACTGTAGGTAAGGCAGTAATTACTGTACCTGCATATT
>CBFGYO010000118.1:0-12700 GCA_965652975.1 uncultured Chitinophagaceae bacterium
GGACTTTTGAAACTGTAAAGAACACCAAAACAATACAAAATAAGGTATTTTTCCCCTGACTTGTTGAGAAATTTCCGAGCTGCATTGCTGTGGGAGTGGGTTAAGATTAGATTCAATTGATTTTCATTGGGCTTAGGAGCAAATTTCGTTCACTTAAAGCGACTGTTCCTGACCTGGATTTAAAAGAAAAAATTATAAAATCCGGTCTGTACGTATGCGTATTTCTAAAGTTATCCACATTTTTTTTCCATAGGTAATTCCATTTGCTCAAGGGTTCATTCATTAGAATGTCGATATTAATCGGATTAAATGAATTAAAGTAAAGGTGGACACAAAAAAAGTCCTTCTAACCAGAAGGACTTTCAATAGTATAAACAGTTATTTCTTATTCTCCGATAACTTCAAATTCAACTTCGGTTGACTGGTTGTTGCCAAACTCGATATTGGCTTTATAAGTTCCCAGTTCTTTTACTTCATCAACGATATGAATTTTTCTGCGGTCGATTTCATATCCTTTTTGTTCGCGGATAGCGCGGCTTAGTTGTAATGAAGTTACGCTTCCGAAGATCTTACCGCTAGTACCAGTCTTAGCACCAACTTTGAGTGGGGCTTCTTTCAGCTTGGCAATAACGCTGTTGATTTCCGCCAGCATTTTATCTTCTTTCTTCTTAACCTGCTTCATCCTTTCTTCCAGTTGCTTTTTGTTGCTGGAATTGTTTTCAACGGCGAGCTTGTTTGGTAATAAGAAGTTACGGGCATAACCGTTTCTTACTTTTACCACTTCGTTGATGCCGCCGAGATTATCTACGTCTTTTATTAATATTACTTCCATTGTTTTCTTTTTGTTAATCCACCTGGAGGTGCATTATTTTAAAAGATCGGTTACATACGGCAATAATGCCATCTGGCGGGCTTTTTTCACCGCGTCTGAAACTTTGCGCTGATATTTCAGGCTGTTGCCAGACAGGCGGCGAGGTAATAATTTACCCTGCTCGTTCAGGAATTTTTTCAGGAACTCTACATCCTTATAGTCAATGTAGCGGATGCCATATTTTTTAAAGCGACAAAATTTCTTTACGCGTTTATCGCTCTTAATGGCCGTCAGGTATTTTATTTCATTTTTTGCCATGTTATTAAGCCTCCACTGCTTTTTCGGTTCCTGTTTTTACACCACTTCTCTTTTTGGCATTATACTCGACGGCGTATTTATCGAGTTTAGTGCATAAGTGACGAAGTACACTTTCGTCACGCAGAAGCTGAATTTTCAACTTCTCATTAAATTCGGCGGGCGCACTGTACTCCAGAACCCAGTACAAACCTGTGGTCTTCTTCTGGATTGGGTACGCCAGTGATTTCAAACCCCATGCATTTTCTGCTACTACGCTACCACCACCAGTGGTAACAAGCGAAGCATACTTCTTTTGTTCTGCTTTGAATTCTTCTTCGCTCAGAACAGGGGTAAAAATCACCATCAATTCGTAATTGTTCATTTACCTCTTTGTTTTATCCCGATTAACAGGATGGTTATTAAATTCGATTTATCCCATTGGACACCGTAACCTAAGGCTGCGGAGAATCTGCGAACACAGATTTGGGGCGGCAAAGATAGGTGGTTAGAGCCAGAAAGCGGAGGTTAGTGTCAGGGTTTTTTTACATGACAGTATCGAGGGCTTTAAGCAAATAATAGAAATTCAAAAATAGACGCAACCTATTGTTTTTCAAACCCTTTTTGTAAAGAATTTCGAGATGTACTAAATGGAAAAGCTGCCATTAGCAGGCAGCTTTTCCAAATTATAGCTTGTTCTCCTTAAAGTTTTACCAGTTTCAGGGTTTCCCTTTGGTCACCCTGGCTCAGTTCTACCAGGTATATTCCTGGTTTATATGCCGCACCAATAGTGAGTACAGCACCTGCACCTGGAACATTTTTCTGCTCAATAATTCTGCCTACCAGGTCAGTAACCCGAAGATTTACTGGAACACCAGTATTTCCTGTCTGAATAGCAATTCTAAAAGATCCGGATGAAGGATTTGGCAAAGCCTGTACTGCCAATTGTGATTTGCCATTACCGGATACTAAATCATGTTGAGGCCAAGTCCTTGCCGGATTGCTGGTACACGCACCTAGCATATCACCGTGTGATAAATGCGTTGCTACTTCATCCTGGCCCACAGTTAGTGAATTACCGGTATGACAAACCACTACTTGTTTGTTTTTGTTACCGCGACGTATATCTAAAACGTTCACCGTTTTATTTGCCGAGGCCTGGCAGTTGTTGGCATCCGTTACCGTTACAGTATACACCGTGGTGGAAATTGGACTAACGGTAGCATTTGCATTTGTAGAGCCGCTACTCCAGTTGTAAGAGTAAGCAGGTGCTCCACCACTTGCAACAGCACTAAGCGTTATGGAAGAAGCAGGGGCATAACCAATATATACGGTATTGGCCAGTACGCCTGAACTCAATACAAATGTATCAGGGATTGCGACCGACGGGTTTGTATTGACGACAACTGATATTTCACAGTTACTGCTATTGCCCCAACTGTCGGTAGCAGTCCATTTTACAACGCTTGTACCCGGACTGAAGGCACCACTCGCATCGTTACCGTTTCCACTTCTTTGCGTGGCACCAGTAATGCTGTAGCTATAAGTAACCACATCACCACAATCATCCGTTGCAACAAAAGCCGGGATTGTATAATTCCCTGAATTATTGACGCAGAATGGAGCGGGGTTAACACATGGGGTTGCTGACGGCGGAGTTGTGTTGTTGAACCGATAGCGTGTAAAAACGGGGTAGTGATCGGAAGTAGTAGAGCCATAGTTTGAAACAAGGCTGCTTACATCCGACAGGATATTTGCAGAACCGGTCATATACGTTCCTTCAAATTCGCTGGAAACAATTACATGGTCGATCACATCATTATATGATACCGTCGATTTTTTGCCAGCAAGACTTAACGGGAGCGTCAATGGTTCGTAGTTTACTGCATCATTAGTGAATGTACTCCAGGAAGTAACTACAAAACCATCGGTAATTGATTTATCAAGGTCATCATTAAAATCTCCAAGGATTACTATATTATCATTGGGATATAACTGGTTGATGGTATAGTATAGCGTATCAACGCCTCTCTTCCTGCGGTCGTATGAACCGGCAGTAGGAGCGGTGTTTGCTTTGGCATGTACTAAAATAAACTTCACATGTTTTGTAACGCAGTTTAGCGTTACATCCGCGCTCATCATATATGGGAACCGTCCGCTTGCCCAATAGTTATAAGCTGGATTGCTATTAATATCCGCAGAGGAATTTATACCCTGGGATAATAAAGCCGTTGTTGAAATGTTGGACAATACAGATGTTTTGTAAATAAATGCCAGCTTTTGCGCAGATGCCAGGGCAGAAGGCGGATTGACAGTAGTATTGGTATGTGAACCATAATTGCTAAGCACATAACTATACCCGGACATCTGGCTTACTACGCTCGCCAGCTTTTCTTCACTCACTATTTCAGTAAGTGCATATACATCGGCTTTCAGGTTTTGTAAGATTGTCCTTACGTTTTGCTCCTGGAGATTTTCGTTAGTTGGCCCTTCGGCAGTGCTGCCAAACCATTCCACATTCCAGTTAACCACTTCAAGCGTTGTTACCGGATCGATGCTTGTACCTGAAAGATTGATAGATGCGGTAATATCTCCTGTGCTCACCGTTACACCACCACTAAAATCCTGGTTGTTTTGCGCAGGCGCAAAACGTACATGCACTGTAGTTGGAATATTATTCACTTCTGCTACACTGTATGTAATAGAAGAACTAAAATCAGTACCATTCTTCGACAGACTAAACGTTCCGGTTGCTGTCAACGACACTTCATTAGTAAGATCGTTTCCAATAAATGAAAAAGTCTTGTTTGTAGTGGTTCCGGCTGCTGTGTAGGCAAATTGAATGTCGGTAGTACTAACTGTTAGACTTGGAGGCGGAGGCGTGGGTGAATCATCCAGTCTCACATCATCCAGTGTCCAACGCGCACCTTCGTCATCGTCGGAAAAATATACAAACGCGAAGTGAACATTACTGTTTTTATAAGCTGTCAGATTTATATTTTCCGACAGGGTCCATGTATTAGATGTTTGTTGTGGGAATTTGCCGTTAAGATCTGTCCACGTTGCCAGCGAAGGATCACCACTTACGTAATCTGTCGAAACTTTCAATTGCAATGGTTGTCCATTAAATGCCGTCCGGCTCCAGAATGACAACAACGGGTAAGTTGTTCCCGAAAGATTGAATGATGGAGAAATTAGCCAGTCTTCGTTAGGTACATTTGTACCACCGGAAAAACCATTCATTTGCACTCCATTTGGTGAAGGTAATGTGCCTGAAGGCGCGGACGGATCACGACCAAAGCTGGTGCAAGCCCAGGTAAGCACACCGGTAACACTGTATTGTGAAAAGCCATCCGTCAATGCGCCTGTACAAGCATTGAAGTTGGCAGTATAAAAAATCGTACCTGTAGTAAATGCCCAGGTACTACTGGAAGATATACCTGCAAAATCATTGCCTGAAAGATCTTCAAAAGCTCCATTGTCAATCGTGATGTAATAACCTGTATTAGCTGTAAGACCAGATAAAGGGAAAGTCACTGTTGTTGAATTCACCATTACAGAAGTTGAACTCACATCCAGTGTTTGGAAAATACTATTGTCAATCGTTCTTTTGATAATAATATTTCCGGTTCCTTTTTGTACGGGCTCGTCAAAAACCATAGTTGCACTACCATTGGTAGGTACATTAGCGGCGCCATTGAGTGGTGCTAACGAAATGATGATAGGAGGAGTGAGATCAATCGGATTTGCTTCCACAGAAAGATCGTCAATCGACAGGCCATCATCAGCACCTGAAGCATTGAAATCGTTCCACCTTATTGCAAAACTTCCACCGTTTGGAATGGATATACCAATGATATCGAAACTCACAAGATTTTTGTTGGCGCTATTGTTTCCATCCAGCGGTCCAACCGTACCCAATGAATTGGGAGCAATAAAATCAAGTCCATTTACATCTGTCCATGTGCCCGATGTTATATTGGCAGCATCAACACTGTATTGAAAATCGAGCCGGTCATTGCGGCCAGTGGCGCCCAATCTCCATTGTTCACCGGTGTAGGTTACACGCAATTTTGTAATTGTTGTGCCGGTGTTGTTTGTATAAAATGAACCAAAAGTGCTGATCAGGGTTCCTGATTGCAACGCGCCAAGTGCCCGTTCTGTAGTGGCAGCAGTGCCATAACTATAAGTGTCACCTGTATTTGAACCGCCATTGTCTGCACCATATTGTTCATTGTCGCGGAGGCTTCCGCCGGTTTCATTCAACAGCCATCCCTGCAGGGATAATACATTGGTTGTACCTGTTATTGCGAGACTATTAAAATCCTGGGAATATATTCCACTCAGTGGAATTGGAGTAAAGTCATTACTTGTAATATTAATCGATGCAGAAGCACCACTGATCACGTAGGGACTGGTGACAGTATTAATTGTAAGTATAATGGTTTCTACCGGTTCGCCATCAGGGTCATCGCTTACATTCATTGTAGCAGTTCCAGAACTTGCTCCCGCAGGAATTGTTATTGTGCCGGATTGTGGGTCGCTATAGTCGGATGAAGACGCGGTGCCGCTAAGCGTGTAAGAGATCGTTACCCCACCTGCAGGCGCAACACTTGAAAGTGTAAATTGGAATGTACCATTCGTTGCAGGTTCTGCAGCATTAATTCCGGCTGCAACGGACACTGAAGGCGGAGCATCATTATCGGTAATATTAATGGACGCGGCGGCAGTTCCTAATGTATAGCCTGTAGCTGGGGAGGATAGGGTAAGCGTAACTGTTTCTGTTCCCTCAACATCTACATCATTTACCGGCTCTACCGAGACGGTTATTGAAGATGTGCCGGTAGGTACCGTTAAGGTGCCGCTTGCGTCAGCATTACTCGGAGAACCTGCTGAATAAGCAATCGAATAATCTGTATTAAATGTTGCAGAACCAGTATAGGCAAAATTAACTGTGGTTTGTGCGGTAGTGGCAGCACTAAAGTTAATAATAAAAGTGCCTGTTGTTGGCGCCTCAGAGGCTGCAGTTCCTGCACTTACAGTAATTGTAGTAGTGTTGCCAGAACCCGAATTCGTTGGCGAAGGTGTTCCGCTTTGAAAGTCACCAAAATTGTCATTTGTGTCAGAGCCAATTGGTAAACGTTGCACAGAAGTGGTAGGAGTTAGCGCTGGGGCAGGTGAACCTTCCATGGGTGTTGAAGATCCATAAGCAACTTTATCAATAATCTGCAGATCCGTGGGATTAGTATTAGCACTTGCGCTCACATTGTTATTACAAAGAATAACCTTACCAGATGTACCGCTCATATTAATAGAGCCGGTTGCATCGGCGGCCGGAAGTGCGGTTCCGGCTGTACCACCAGAAGCAAGTTGAATAAGGAAGTATCCATTTGCAGGAATTTTTCCGCTGAATATTAATTTGTTTGAACCCCATGATGTTCCGCCTGAAGAAGTATACTGAATTGACCAGTCGGTCATAATAACCTCTGATGCAGTGTTGTTGTACAATTCAATAAAGTCATGTGTTCGTGTGGCACCACTATTTCCACCGGCGCCATAAACTTCGTTGATGACAACCGTTTGGGAAGTAGAATGCAAGCCAATAAGAATGCATAAAAGAGTCAAAAATTTTCTCATAAAGTGTGTTTAGTCTTCGCAAATCTATTTTTAAGATATTATCCAAATGTGAACAGTTGACAAAGCATGTCAACTGCATTGGTTTTGCAGAGGAAATTAAAGGCTTCAAAAAAGGGAAGGGGTGAAATTATATTCTTTTTCTCATTCTGGAGAAATGAGAAGTTTTTTAGTTATCCCCGATGTAGTAAGATTTTAAAAGATATAATATCAGGAGGTAATTTGTGGCAATTGAACTTCAGAAGCACGTAGATCCACGATCCGCAATTGCAGGCTTTTTTCACCATTCCATTCGTTTTCATCAATCTTGAAGACGATATCGACGGGTTTTTTTGCCAGCAGCAGGCTGTACTTATCAGCCATTCCAAAACCGATGCCCGTGATGATGGTATTATCCTGTCGAACGGACAGCCGGAGATGCTGTTCCTTCACGATTTTTGAAAAGCCGGTATCGGTTGCGCCACGAACCATAAAGACCGGCCGAAGATTGCCGGGTCCGAACGGTTCCATTTGATTGATAATATTATGAAACGGCCATTTTATATCCTGCAATGATATTACAGCATCGATCACAATTTCGGGCAGCAGGTGTTGCGGATCGATGGTTGCCGAAACGATCTCTTCAAATTTGTCGCGGAAGGCATCCACCTGGTCGAGTGGTAATGTCATACCCGCTGCAGCGAAATGACCCCCATAACCCAGCAGGTGCTCACGGCATGCATGAATGGCTTCGTATAAATTGAATCCCGGAACACTGCGCGCGCTTCCCGCAGCATAATCGCCCGATCGGGTTAATACTATAGTCGGACGGTGATAGTGTTCAATCAGTCGTGAGGCCACAATACCTACAACACCTTTGTGCCAATGTTCCTGGAAAACGACAGTTGATTTACGGTTGATCCAACCATGATTGTCATTAATCAATGCGAGTGCTTCTACAGTTATGGATGTATCGGCCTCTTTGCGGTCGGTATTGTCGCTGTGCAACATCTCGGCATAATGCAACGCCTCTGCTTCTGTGTTGGCGACAAACATCTGGACCGCTTTGCGCGCATCGTCCATGCGTCCTGCCGCATTTACACGCGGTGCGATCATGAAAACAAGATTATTGATGTGCAGCTCTTTGGTAAGACCACTTAGTTGCATCAGTGCTTTGATGCCTTTATTGGGATTTTCATTTGCTTTTTTTAAACCATGAAAAGCGAGTATCCTGTTCTCACCGGTCATAGGTACAATGTCGGCAGCAATTGCAGTAGCTACCAGATCGAGATAAGCAAATACGGCCTCGTCAGTCATACCAAATTGCGGAGCAAGTGCGCTGATGAGTTTGAAACCCACACCACAGCCACAAAGTTCTTTGTAAGGATAGTTGCAGTCCTTTTGTTTGGGATTAAGGATAGCAACAGCCGGCGGCAATTCATCATCGGGAAGGTGATGATCGCAAACAACGAAATCGATGCCTAATAATTTTGCATAGGTGATGAGGTCGACAGATTTGATGCCGCAATCAAGTGATATGATGAGAGTAAATCCGTTTTCTTTTGCATAATCAATACCTGCTTTACTTACTCCATAGCCTTCACGATAGCGGTGCGGTATATAAAAATCTGTTGCCGGGTGGATTTTTTGGAGAAATTGGTACATCATCGCTACGGATGTAGTGCCATCCACATCATAATCACCGAATACAAGTATTTTTTCATTGCTAGTTACCGCCTGCATCACCCGGCCCACGGCTTTATCCATGTCTTTCATCAGCCATGGGTCATGCAGGTCGGAAATGTTCGGACGGAAATAATTTTTCGCTTTATCAAAACTATCAAAGCCGCGTTGTACAAGTAGTTTGCAGATTACAGGATGTATTTTCAATGCGGCTTGCAGAGCTGTTGTTCGCTCTTCATCCGCTTCCAGTATTTTCCATCGTTTTACCATGTGCACCTTTCTTAGTATTTCCGGTCGGTTACAAAACGAACCATGTCTTCCAATCCCTTCCGGATGGGTGTTTCCGGAAACTGTAACAATATATCAAGCGCTTCCTGTTTGTATACATTCATCATTTCCTGGGCATACGCAATTCCGCCGCTCTCATTTACCTTACCTATCACCCAATCAACTTTTTCTTTGTCGGTATTGTTGTTTTTGATGATGTAGATCATCTTCCGCTTTGTTTCCTTATCCACTTTATTCAATGAATGGATCAGGGGTAGAGTCATTTTCTTTTCTTTTATATCATTACCGGTTGGTTTGCCAACATTTTCACTGGCGTAGTCAAAAAGGTCGTCTTTTATTTGGAAAGCTATTCCGGCTTTTTCACCAAACAGGCGCATTTTTTCTGTAATTGCTTCGTCCTGGCTGGTTGACCATGCTCCCGCAGCACATGCTGATGCCAGCAATGAGGCCGTTTTGTTGCGTATTATTTCGAAATAAATTTCTTCTTTTAGATTCAGGGAGCGGGCTTTTTCCAGTTGTAACAATTCGCCTTCGCTCATTTTCCGTACAGCATCCGAAAGAATATGAAGTACCTGGTAATCTTTATTATCAAGTGATAATAAGAGGCCTTTTGCCAGCAGGTAATCGCCTATCAATACATTGGCTTTTGCCTTCCAAAGTGCATAAGTTGAGAAAAAACCTCTTCTTTCCATGGAATCGTCCACCACATCGTCGTGCACCAAAGTGGCGGTATGAAGAACTTCTACCAGGGAGGCAGCCCGGTAGGCCGTATCGTTCACTTCACCGCACAATTTTGCCGACAGCAGTACGAACATGGGCCGCAGTTGTTTTCCCTTCCTTTTTACGATGAATCGCATGATGCGATCGAGCAGGGGAGTCTTGCTGCGCACGGCTTCCTTGAAATACTCGGCAAAAATCTTTAGCTCTTTTTCGATGAGGAAAATGGGTAACTGCATGGGTAAAAAAGGGCAATTTACGCCTCAAAAAAATATTTTATGCATGGTGCATCTAACATGGGCATTTTATTGACTAAGTAATTGAAAAATAACACCCGTATACGGGTAAGAAATTTTTGCAAAAATTTGGTTTTTAAGGTTCAAGTCATATTTTTGCTAATTATTAGGACAATGTTTTCATAAATCTTAATCCTTAGTTATGGCAAGCAAGAAGTATCTATTGTTGATGGGGGCCGCATTCTGCCTATCCATGAGCATGTATTCGCAGGTAAAAATTGGAACTACTTACGATTCAACGCAAATACCGTCCAAAAGAATGCCCCAGCACAATGAATTTTTGCAGGGTACCAATAATTTCCCGGCCAAGCCCCGCAATCAATGGGAGATAGGTGTTAAACTGGGGATTACCAATGTATCAGGTGACATTCCTTCACAATTTGCATTTCCAAGTTTTGGCCTTCACGTAAGAAAAGCTTTCGGTTATGTATTCTCCATGCGTCTTGAATATATGTATGGAACAGCTAAGGGTCTTAACTGGAATCCATCTGAGAATTATTCCAAAAACACTCCATGGAACCATGAGGGTGCCGGCTACTCTGCACCTTACAGAAACAATTCAGGGCAAATAGTTTCCGGCCTTACCCAAAACGGAGGACCGGATCGTCAGCCTTTTGATGTTATCTACTATAACTACAAGACTAAGATTCAGGACCTGTCTATTCAGGGTATTGTAACTCTAAACAATATTCGTTTTCATAAATCGAAAACCGGTTTCAACTTCTATGGTTTTGCCGGCGTAGGTGCTTCAGTATATGATACTAAAGTAAACGCACTCAACGAAAGTGGTGCCCGCTACGATTTCTCAGGCATCAACGGTGGTGTTTATAAAAACCGTAAGGATACCAAGAAAGCATTGAAAGATTTAATGGATGATAGTTACGAGTCAGATGCTGAAAACCAGGGCGAGCGTCGTCCAAAACTTTTTGGCAACACTTTGAAACCATCCGGAACAATTGGTGTTGGTATCGCTTTCAAACTCAGCAACAGGCTGAATCTTGCTATCGAAGATCGCGTAACATTCATCAAAGACGACCTTCTTGATGGACAACGCTGGCAGGAACAAGCATGGGGCGACCCGGTGCTTACCCGCGATTTCGATTCATACAATTTTGCTTCAATCGGTTTAAATATCAACCTGGGTGCTAAATCTGTTGAACCACTATGGTGGCTCAACCCACTGGATTATGCATACAGCGAAATCCGCAACCCACGCCTGATGCGTCTTCCAAAACCAGTACTGCCTGATAGCGATGGCGACGGTATCACAGACCAATTCGACCAGGAGCAAACTCCAGCTGGTTGCCCGGTTGACAGTCATGGTGTAAGCCGCGATACTGACGGTGATGGTGTACCTGATTGTAAGGATAAAGAACTTATCACTCCAACATACTGCCAGCCTGTTGATGCAGATGGCGTTGGTAAATGCCCATGCCCAGAAGGTTGTCCTGGCTTAGCTGTAACACAGGGCTGTGCCGAGAAACTGGGTCCGCTGCCTAGCATTTCATTCAGAGCAAGTTCAAACGCGTTGACTGACGATGCAAAAGCTGTACTCGCAACTGTAGCTGCAAGACTTCGTAATAACCCTGAATGTAAAGTTGTTGTTACTGGTTATTGCTCTTCAAACAAGAAAGAACAGCAGTTAAGCTGGGATCACGTGAATAAAGTAATCTCTCACCTGGTAGAAAAAGAAGGTATCAGCGCCGACCGCTTTATCTTCACTTACGGCCAGGAAGGTGATTGCAACACAGTTGATCTGCGCGCTGCCGCTGAAGGTGAAGAAGGACCAAATACTGTGGCTCCTCCGCACCCGAACCTCCGCAAGAACTAAAATTTCTCTTGATACTTTTTGCTGATAGACCCTCCCTTTACAGGGAGGGTTTTTTTTTATAAGAGTGAGGGACAGGGCGGGAGCGGGGGTCAATCCTCGCCCCCCGCTCTGTTTCCGCTCTTCTTTTGCCGATTCATATCCTTTTCAAACACTGCCAAGTACTAGTTTTATGTTGAAAGCCAATGCAGTAGCCTTTTCTTTATCAAAACCTTAACTGCCGCTTTTTGGCTACCGATCTTTTTTCCAGAAGTTTTGTGCGTATCAATTAACTTTGCCAACCTTTATGCGTTTTATACCCGTAATTATTATTGCCGTTATTCTTGGAAGTTGTGGGGGCGGAATGACCAAAATGTTGAAAAACCCGGATCCTGAATACAAACTCAGGATGGCTGAACAGTATTTTGTAAAAAAGAAATACAGCAAGGCGCAATTACTTTACGAAGATGTAATGCCTCACTTCAAGACGGGTAAGGAGTTTGAAAATATCTATTACAAGTACGCCTATTGCGCATATTACCAGGAGGATTATTTCAATGCGGAAAACCTGTTTAAGAGTTTCCTGGAAATATTTCCCAACAGTGCGAGATCAGAAGAGGTTGCCTATATGCGGGCGTATTCATTTTATAAGCAATCTCCAAAACCGGAACTGGATCAAACCAATACCATCAAAGCAATGGGTATGATGCAGACCTTCATCAATACCCATCCCGGATCTGCCCGCAATAAAGAAGCGAATGAGATCATTGATATATGCAGGCAAAAATTGGAGATCAAGGATCACAAGGGGGCGCAGTTGTATTTTGATATGGGACATTTTCGGGCTGCCGGTGTTGCGTATGAAACATTACTGGATAACTATCCCGAGTCAGTAAAAGCTGATGAATATAAGCTGATGGTGATTAAGTCTTTTTACCGTTATGCCCAACTGAGTATCGAGGAAAGACAGTATGAGCGATATGAAGAAGTGATTACTAAAGTAAATGAGTTTATCGACCGTTTTCCAGATAGCAAACTGCGCAAAGAAGCAGAAGATTATTTAAAGCAATCGCAAACAAATATTAAAAATTTAAGCAATGAGCAAACTAAGACGTCAGCTTAGTGCCGGCATTACAAACAACGTGGAAACCCGTAATCTTGATGATATCAAGGCTAAAACAGGTAACCTGT
>CBFGYO010000119.1:0-12456 GCA_965652975.1 uncultured Chitinophagaceae bacterium
GTTTGCCATAACATAATTTTTATTGTGAATACTTTATTTCATCACCCCGTATTTTTCCCCTACGGGGCGACTAAGGTTGCACCTCAAAATCATTTCCCGACCCTAAAAAATATTCCACAGTTATTGTGAACGTTCGACCTAAACACTTTTATCTTTTATCTTTTAACTTTTATCTAAACCATGGGCCACTTAAATTTCGACTTCAACTGTATTCTTTTGCCAGTTGCTGACGAAGTTCTCGCTGCTTCAATCACCTCGAGTACATGCAATGCATGTTCGGCAGCAATTCTTGGTTCAATGTTTTTAACGAGTGCTTCTGAAATTACAGTTGCTCCTTCCTGCCATACATAAGTACCGGGATCGGGTACAAATCTTTGTGTTGCTTCGTGATCATGCGTAGCCATATCTACGCCATGGGGTGCCCAGTCGTAACCCACCATACCCATATTGCCATGCGAACCCCAGATTTGTATTGTTGGTTTTTCCTGGCCGCTGCCCTGGTGCCCATACGGATCAAAATAGTTGAAGCCGCACTGCACATGTGATAGAACACCATTTGCATGTTCCATTATTACCTGTGCATTGTCTTCGGCTGCCACTTTTATTTTTCCTTTATTATCTACGGTGCGTTCGGGTGTGATAATGCTGGTGATCGCAACCACCGAACGAGCAGGACCTAATAATCCTGTAAGGGTTGCCAGGTTGTACACACCAAGATCAGGTAAACTACCGCCGCCTTTTTCATAAAAAAATGCCGACCAGGTAGGACCTGTATGTCCATAGTGTGCATGTGCTGCAGCTACCTTTCCCAGTTTACCTCCCTGCAGTGATTTACTCATGAATTCAAACTGCGGACTATTTACTACTGCCGGTGCACCCCAAATGCGCAGTCGCTTTGCTTTTGCAAGATCAAATAATGCTTTTCCTTCCAGGTAAGTGTTGGCCATCGGCTTTTCACTCCACACATGTTTGCCTGCCAATAAAGCCTGCTTATTAAGACGGCCATGCTCCTGCATGTCGGTAAGGGTGATCATGAGGTCGAATGGTGCGCCTGCAAGCATTTTATCTATATGCGGGTAATGATTAGGGATTGAATATTCTTTGGCACGTGTAACGGCGCGTTCAGGAATGATATCGCAACAACTTACAAGCTCAACGAACGGCGACTTGGATAGATGCGGTAGATACTGGGTAGATACACTGCCACATCCAATTACCGCCACGCGGATTTTCTTTTCATTATTACCTAAGGCAAGGCCTTCCAGCGAGGTGAGTAACATCGCTGCGCCTGCCATCGACATGCGTTTTAAAAATGCTTCGCGGGTTATGTTTTCCATAATAAAATAATTTATCAATTCATGCCAGCCCGAGGACTGACAAACTAATTTTATTTCGTGGTTGCCTGCGTGAGCCAGGGGCTCGTGAATCCTAATTTTTTCAATCCATTTTGTATATCCGGGATCTTCATGAACAGTTTCCATAAGAGACCCGAGCGATAGTTTTCAATCATAACAACGATGGGCCCCTGGTCTATTGCCAGGTGGCTTTTTGCATACCAATTGTGGTGAATGCTAAAGCCATCAACAAATCCGTAACGACTCCAGATTTTATTTCCCAGCTCTTCATAGAAATAACGCATCGCTTCCATGCTTTCTTTAGGAGTAAAGGGCATGGATGAAATGGCTGCAGTGGGCTGTATCACGCCAAAGTCTACTTCAGGACAATGGGCTACATATCCTTTGTAGCTATCACCTGCAGTCAATCCCCAGCATTTATCGCTGTAGCCTTTATACTTTTTTGGATTCTCGATGCAATAGGCCCTATTGATAAGTGTATGATTTTTGCCCTGCAGGAAATAATCTATACCCAGTGTGTCGGAAAGCTTGTTGGGGTCGATACCAAGAAATGTATATTGTTCGAAAAATAAAGGTCCTCCTTTGTCATAGTTGCCCAGCGGCAATACCATTCCATAGTAAGTTTTACCATTTCGGAATCCCCCGCTGCCGGCCCAGGTACCGTCGTACACTTCCTTTGCTATTCCGTGACGTGGCGAAGAGGCAGACATAATGTAAGTGATAAGGCATTCATTCCATCCCCACACCGGGAAGTTCATATCGAATCCGTTATTGGGACTCCAGTGCCAGAATAATTTATTTTCCTTATTGGTATGCCAGTTCCAGTTGGCAGCACCCCACATCTGGTCAATTCTTTTTCTTAAATAAACTTCACGGGGTGTAGTGCCGTTGAAATATTCCTTTGCACATAAAAACCCCATCAGCAGGTAAGAAGTTTCAACAATATCGGCTGCATCGTCGAGCCTGTCGAATTTTATGGTTTTACCTGTACGGCCATCCATGAAGTGTGGGTAGATGCCGTGATAACAATCGGCATTGATGAGGAAGTCGGCGATCTTGATGAGACGGCGTATGGCAGTATCGCGACCGATCCAACCTCTTTCCACCGCTACGATGGTAGACATAATACCGAAACCGGTACCACCGATTGCCCCGGCATCGGGACCAAAAGTGCGCTTACTAAAGTTGGGTTCATCCCAGGCCTCATTGATATAATCCCAGTAATGTTCTGCCAACACGGTATTACTCCTCTCCAATGCCAGTCCGCTTACGGGATGTGCACCATGCCAGAAAAAACGAAAGGTTTGTCGCTGCACCACATCCATGAGTGCTGAATCGGAAAGCCCTTTTATTACGCCTACGGGTGCAATTGTATCGCGGGATAAAACTCCTGTTTTTTTCCCCTGGGCATTAATAAAGGTCACTGGCAGAGACAGAAGCAGGATAAATAGCAATCGTTTTTTCATAACAGTAATTTGGATGTTACTATATCGATAATGATGGACTTTAAGAAAATGGGTTTATTCAAAGGATGTCTTACTCCTAAAGGTTTTTGGTCGACGGCGGACAGTCGACAAACTGGTTCGAACTTCTATTAATGTTTTTGATTAGGGTAAGAACTGGTGGCAAACTGCTGAACAGGCTTGAAAGCTATTTCACACGTCAAAAACTTTTATATAATGAGTGTATTAATTAATTGCCGGACTCTTGAATCCCAATTTTTTCAACCCTGCTTTTATTTCCGGGCAGCTCATAAATAATTTCCATAGTAATCCGGTACGATAGTTTTCAATCATTACAACTATCGGTCCCTGGTCGATGGCCAGGTATCGTGGTGTATACCAATTATCCTGCTCGCTGAACGCATCATAAAAACCATAGGGACCCCACAGCTTGTCTTTCATATTATAATACCAGTGTTTCATTGCAGCCATCGACTGCGTTGGTGTATAAGGAAAGGATGACAAAGCCGCAGTTGGCGATATCACTCCCCGATCATTTACAGAATCGGGTGCATGTGCCGCATAAAATTTGGTAGAATAGCTGGCCGTAAGTCCCCAGTTGTTTTTGCCATAGCCTTTGTATTTTTTTGGATTCTTTACGCACCATTGATAATTGATCAATGCCTGGTTTTTTGTTTCCTGCCAGTAGTCAGCATATTTATCTTTCAACCCACGTGGATCAAGTCCGAGGTAAGAATAATGCGCCCAGAATAATGGCCCACCATTGGGCGGATTGCCCTGGTGCCGAAGGTTAAGATTATATCCAAAACTGGTTTTTTTCTTCACGATCCTTCCGCTATCGGCCCAACCCTCATGATATACTTCTGCCGGCACACCATGGGTGGGTGATGAAGCCGCGAGAATATACATGATCAGGCATTCGTTATAGCCTCTAACGGCAAAGTTCATTTCCCATCCATACTCCGGGCTCCAGTGCCAATACAGTACATTTTTTCCATTGCGGTACCAGTCGAATTCCACTTCCCTCCAAAGTTTGTCGATGCGTGCTGCCAGTTTTTTCTCTTCTTCATTTCCTTTTGCAAAGTATTGCCTTACACACAACAGTCCCTGGATGAGGTATGAGGTTTCTACCAGGTCGCCACCATTATCTTTTTTACTAAAAGGTTTTACTTTTCCCGTTTCACCATTCCACCAATGTGGCCAGGCTCCATGAAAGCGATCGGCAGTTTCGAGAAAGCTCACCATTTTTTCAAGGCGCTTTCTTCCTTCTTCTCTTGTAATAAATTTTCTTTCCATCGCCACTATGTATGCCATTACGCCAAAACCTGCACCACCGCTGGTGATAATATGCTTGTCATTTTCGGAATACACATTATCAACATGAAATCGTTCCCTGGCAAGACCACTCACCGGCTCGGCGCCATCATGGAAATACTCGAACGTCTGCTTTTGAACAAGATCCAGTAAGGCAGCATCAGAAAGAGTTTTTTTCTGTGCGTAGCCTATAAATACTACGCAAGTGGCAAAAAGTATGAAAGCAAACCGTTTAGTCATTTATCTTGATTTATAACACCAGTGTGGAAATTGAATTGGGTAATGCATTGAGTGCAACGGCCTCGCCTTTTATCCATAGATAATAAGGTGTGGGTTTATTGGACTGGTTCATCACAACCACAACAACTTTTCCATCTTCATTACGAAATGCCGTAGTCAGCAACTGGCTCCTACTTGCCGTTGCTGCAATGCGTTTCGCACCTGGTTTGATAAACTTGGAAAAATGCCCGATGTAATAATAGGCGTTGGTATAAATGAGCTGGCCCGTTTTTGTATCTGCGTGCACAGGTGCAAAACAGAAATTCTGTACGTGATTGGGGCCGCCGGTTTCATCAAGCAATATATTCCAGTCAGTAAATCCAACCATGCCATTATTAAAATCGTTGATCATCGAACGGCCATACTCCTCTCCCAAAACCCAGGCCTTGTATCGCTTTGCATCAAAACTTTCAGCACAACCTTCGGTAAAGAAGATATGTTTGTCGGGGTAGGATTCATATACTCTTCTCAGGTTTTCAAACATAGGTTGCCCACCGCTCCAGTCTTCATACCAGTGAAAACCGATGCCCCATATGTACTTGGAAGCTTCCGGATCGTTGAAGTAGGTTTGAGCACGCTGATATATCAGATCCCGGTTGTGATCCCACACTATGATTTTTTTATCTGCATATCCTTCCTTATGCATCACGGGGCCGAGATGATTTTTTAAGAAATCCCGTTCTTCTTCCGCAGTATATATGCAACTTTCCCAACGTTGTTTGGCCATGGGTTCGTTCTGGATGCTAATGCCCCATATCGGTATGCCTTCTTTTTCATATTCTTTGATGAACTTTGTATAGTACATCGCCCAACTGTTGTAAAAATCCGGTTTGAGTTTACCGCCCTGTAGCATATTGTTGTTGTCTTTCATCCAGGCTGGTGGGCTCCATGGGCTCGCAAAGAGAGTAAACTTACCGCCTGCAGCAGCCTGCGCTCTTTTAATAAAGGGGATTTTATACTTACGGTCGTGTTCGATGTTGAAAGACTTGAGCTCCCTGTCGCCATCGGTAACATATGTGTACATATCACTGCTGAAGTCGCAGCTATTGATATTGGTACGAGCAACTGTGTAGCCAATACCCTTTTCTTTGTCGAAATGTGCCTGAAGGAATTCCTCCTGTTTATCCTTTGGCAATTTGGCAAAGGTTTCTGCTGATGCATCGGTGAGGGCGGCACCGATACCAACATAAGTTTGGTAGGTTTTGTCGGGGTCTACAAATACGCAAATCTGTGTTTCGAATGGCTGACCCATATTGCGGAAAGCGAATGTATCTGCAATTTTCGACAACCTGTAATTAGCAGAATCGGCAGTGGCATACACCGTAACTTTTTTACCTGCTGCGGTATAATCATTGGGAGGTGGCGTACTTACACCTTCCGTTTTTACAGGAGCCTGGTTACATCCATACAACATGAATGCGACCAGCACTGAGCCTGTCAGCAACTGCCTGTTCAATTTATTTTTTCTCATACTTGTTTATTTATAGTCGGGTTTTTATGATTACCATATAAATGTGGCTGCTGATTTTGCCGGCAACGTTGCAGCGGCCCATTTACCTTTATACCGGATATTAAATGGTATGGCCGTAGCACCATCATTCAATACCAACATTACCTTCCTGCCATCTGCTCTTTTAAACGCTACATTCTGCAGGCCCGCAACATTATTACTGCTGATGCGTGTGGAACCAGGTGGAATAAATTTGGATGCCTGCGCAACGATATAATAGCCTACATTTCTAACTATGCCTGAACCAGAAATTGTAAGTGCTCCCTTACATTCAGTACAACCGCCTGGCGTATGTGGGTTGAAAGATGGATCGCTTGCGAGGTTCCATTCGAGGGCAATCCTACTCCAGTTGCGCATGGAACCAATGATCACGTTCTTCAGGTGCCATTGAAAATCGCCATCGAAAGTGCCATTCGCTCCGGTCCATTGCTCGGTAAAATAAAGGTCTTTGTCAGGGTGTGCATTGCGAACGGTGCTCAATGCGCTGATATCACCGCCATAAAGGTGAAAGGCAGATCCATTGATGTATTGCTTGGCACCCGCATCGTTCAACACTGTAATGGGGTAATTGGGATTATCGCAGTTATGATCCCAGATAATGATTTTGGTAGTAATAGCTGCAGCCTGGAACGCGGGGCCGAGGTGATTTTTAATAAAATCGGCTTGCTGTGCGGCAGACATCAGCATACTGGGATTATTGCCACCATGCTGTGGCTCATTTTGTATTGTTATCGCATCAATGCGTATACCGCGTGCCTGCATTTGCTGGATATACTTTATGAAATACTGCGCATATACGCCATAGTATTGCGGCAACAGGCTTCCTCCTTTTGAACTTCCATTGTCTTTCATCCACACCGGCGGACTCCACGGTGAGCCCATGATCTTTATATTGGGATTGATTTGAAGAATTTGTTTTAGTACAGGGATCAGGTCTACAGTATCTTTTGACAGGCTGAAATTTGCAAGCGTGGGATCTGTTTGACCCGCAGGCATATCATCGTAACTGAATACTTCAGGGCTAAGATCGGATGCGCCGATGCTTACGCGCAGGTAGCTTACACTGATAGCATTGCTGCCGTTTCCAAAAAGCTCGTTCAGCAATGCAGATTTTTCACTTGTTCCCATTTGATTGATGAGGAGTGCGCTTCCACCAGTGAGTGTGTAACCAAAGCCATCGATGGTTTGCATGGCTGTTGATGAATCCACATCTATATTGGGAAAATTATTTACCGGCGAATTCAGTTGCAGGCTCACCGATTGTTTTTCCAGTAAAGCAGTCCTGTCCGCCCGGGTAAGCCAATACTCAATGGGATCGCCGGGTGAAGGTGGCGGCGGAGTAACGGGAGGGTTGCCTGAACCGCCCGAGTTTTTATTGGTGCAAACTCCAAACAAATTGAATACAGCAAAAAGCAGGAGTGCAGTTAATATCTTGGAAGTGGTAGTCATAGCTATAGCTTGTTAAAAATATTTTTATAAATAAGGCGCACTAAATCCGAGCGACAACATGCCGGTCTTTACTTCCGGGCAACTTGTAAATAAGTTCCATAGGAGTCCGGATCTGTGATTTTCAATCATCACGATTATTGGTCCCTGGTCTATCGCAAGGTATGAATTAGCAAACCAGATATCTTTCAAAGAAAATGCGTCTTTAAAACCATATTCACCCCATAGTTTGTCGCCCAGCACGTAGTAAAAGAATTTCAAAGCCTTCATCGACTCTACTGGTGTATAAGGAATAGACGAGATGGCAGCAGTGGGTGCTATTACACCCAGGTCGTTTGTAGGCGAACTTGCAGCATAGCCTGAAGGAACGTCGCTGGCTGTAAGTCCCCATACTGAATCACTATAGCCGAAATGTCCTGCAGGATTGGCCCTGCAATAACTATTATTGATGAGCGTATGCCGGGTATTTTGTGTAAGATAGTTTGCGTAGACGTCAGACAATCCTTCGGGTTTTATTCCTAAAAAAGAATAATGAGCGAAGAAGAGTGGGCCTCCGTGACTTGGTCCTAATGGCAATTGATGTCCATAATATGTATTACCATTGATAAAACCATTGGCACCATTACCCGCCCAGCCAGTTGTATAAAGCGATGCCGGGATGGCAAATGAATTGGACGATGCAGCAAGTACGTAAGTTATCAGGCATTCGTTCCATCCGCGTATGGGATGATTCATTTCCCAATTATAATTGGGGCTCCAGTGCCAGTATAAAACGTTTGAATTATTTTGCCGAAACCACTGCCACTCTACTCCATTCCACAGCGTATTGATGTCGCTACGCAAAGTTGTTTCGGCAGCATCGCCTCCATTAAAATATTGACGGGCTGTAAGGAGTCCCATCATGAGATATGATGTTTCTACGAGGTCGGCTCCATTGTCTTTTGTACTGAAGGGTATTACTACACCTGAAGATCCATTCAGCCAGTGTGGAAAGGCGCCATGGAATTTTTGTGCAGTATTTTTTAGAAACCCAACCATGGTTTGCATACGCGCCAGGCCCTGTGCACGCGTGATAAATCCGCGGTTGATGCCTGTTACAATTGCCATGATACCAAAACCGGATCCACCCGACGTAACGGTTTCGCCGGAAGTATTTCTTTCACGTGCGAGTCCACTGACGGGGTGAGCGAAGTCCCAGAAGTATTTAAATGTTTGTCGCTGTACCAGTGTAAGGAGTTCATCATCGGGTATTATTGGAAACTTCCTGGATGAATCGATGGCGGTTACCATTGCAATCGTACTGCTTGTAAGCAACCTGCCTCCGGCAACTGATTTTAACTGGTCGGCAAGCGTAACCGTATACCTTGAAAGATTAGCGAGTGGTGATGATGGTTGGACAATCACTACACTGTCGGCATTTTCATAACTTACATTATAGCTTACAGGATTTGCGCTATTATCCCTAAACTGGATATTGGATGCAACGGTAGACCTGTTGATGGGTACGGGAAAACGAAACCTTACAACAGGCGTTTTATTTACGTTATAAATATTTGCCTGCGATGCTATTGAATTAACTGAAAAGGTAGTAAGATTAAAATTTGCAGGTGCCGGTGGTGGTGGTGGTGGAGTGTCGGTGTCTTTATCACCACATGCCATAGCAAACACTACCAGCATCAACACAATAAATATATAACGTGATTTCATCATGACTGCTACATTACATTTACAACATCATCCGTCATTTTATCTTTCAATTCGGTGAATAGATCTTCAGTGGTTCATTATTCCTTGCTACCACCAATACTTTGCCATCTTTACCCGTGCTTACCCATTTGATGTCTCGCACCTGTCCATTAAGTTGCGAAAGGTTTGGCTGGTGTACATAGGTAAGTTCTTTTTTATTATCCAAGCTAAATACTGCCAATGGCTGTGCATCATACCGCCCTTCGTAAGGAATAACATTAAAAAAGTTACCGCCGGCAATCCAGTAAGGCTTGCCCTGGATATCGTTTAGTTTATTAAATGCAAAGATCGGTGCTAACTGTAAATATGGAGGCAGGTCTTGCAGGTTGAAACCCCCTTTACCATCACCATAAGCAACTGCAGATCCCAACCTTTCTGCCTTTACAGGCTGTATGGTATCTATCCATCCATAAAAAACTTCTTTCATGGGAACGCCGGCATATTCGGCGTAATAGAGATAGTGCTTTTTTAAAAGTGGTAATGGTCGCTCCACTTCATCCTTTGCAAGAAAGGGATATTCGGCGCCATCGAGGGTATACGAAACCAGTTGTTCCGTCCTTCCGTTTTTGTCAAAATCCGCAACGTACATACGCACCGGTCCATTTTTGCCGGCCCAGAATTTATTATTCCATCCCCAGTTGCCAGCCAGTAAATCAACGTTGCCATCCTGGTTGATATCATCCGTATATATCGTTTGCCAAAGCCCGGTGGAGCCTGCTATTTCCGTGGTATTGAATTTACCTTTTTCATTAATGAAAATGTAGAGCGGCATCCATTCACCGCTAACTGCGAGGTCGGGCCATCCATCTTTGTTTACATCGGCAAAGCTGGCGGAAGTAACGATACCCAGGTTGGACAACTGTATTGTGCTTTGTGGCGCTACTGAAAAATTGGCCTTGCCATCGTTGATCAGCAGTACGGATGTTTGAGGTATACCATATGCTACGGCATCGGCCAGTACGCCAACAAAAATGTCTGTATCACCATCCTTATCGATATCGGCCGTGGAGATGCAGGATTTATTTTTGGTGATGCCTGGTAAGGTTTGTGATTTTGTAAAATGTCCTTTACCATCATTGATATACAACCGGTCCACCAGGAATGGCGAATTTCCCGAGTATTGATTGCCCCCGCTTGCTACATAGAGGTCGGGACTTTTATCGCCATTGGCATCAAAAAATACTGCATCCACATCTTCAAAGCGTGCGTCGGGATTGAAAGTGCCTGTATCGTTGTTTATAAAGCTGCCGTTATCCTGTTGTATTAGCAATGCTCCAGGCACACCGAGTGCGCCGCATGCATACATATCTTCAAGGCCATCACCGTTTACATCCGCCACAGCAATCCTGGGACCGCGATCTGAATGTCCATGCGGTATCAGGTATTGTACGTTATAATCAAGAAAATCATTTTCATAATGCCGCCAGTTGATAGTTACAGGATTGGTAACCTCTGCAAGCAGCGCGGGAGCCGGTTTAAAAAATTCCGCATTCCTGAAAAATCCTGAAGCATTCCTTTTTTCAATACGCTGCAGTTTATTAATTGCAACCTGCTTTAGAACCTGGTACGATTGGTCGGGCCAAACGATAAGCAGGCTGTCTACAATTTTTGCTGTATCCAGGCCAAAGTGTAATCGTGCTTCCATGGAAGATTGAAATCCGCGCGTGAGCATTAGCTGCTGGTACTGCATCTTTCCATTTGCAAAAACATAGGCTTTGGTTCCTATTCCTTTCGTGTTCACACTATCGGCTTTGAAGCTGAGATTGATATAGTTTTTTTGCGGAGCGTTGTTGCGGAGCACGGTAGCCTCTGCTTCCAGGTTGTTGATGACCAGGTCGAGGTCGCCATCATTGTCCAGGTCGGCATAGGCGGCGCCATTGGAATATCCTTTCAGGTCGAGCGTACCCCAGTTTTTACTTACATCAGTAAATCGTAAACTACCATCACCTTTGTACAAGAAGGGATGCGAGCCGCCATCTGGCATTTTGCTTAAGGCTTCTTCATCATACTTATCAGTTTTATTCATTCCCTTTTTTACCTGCAGGTCGGAAACGAATCGAACGTAATCAAGATCAACGGGGCGTTTTACTATTCCGCTTGTAATGAAAAGGTCTTTATTGCCATCATTGTCAAAGTCTGCAAATAAGGGAGCCCAGCTCCAATCTGTAGCTGATACGCCACTCAATAATGCTGTTTCGCTGAAGCTTGTTCCATCTCCATTGTTATGATGGAGGCAGTTTTTTGAATACTGTTTCTGATAGCCCTGTATTTCAAGCTTCACCTTATAGATATCAGGATTTTCATCGCTGCCATATGTTTTTAAAACTTTTTCGTCAGGAGGGAGCATGTCTACCGTTACCACATCCAGTTGGCCATCGTTGTCATAATCTGCAATGTCGTTGCCCATGCTAAAGCGGGAATAGTGATCAAAAAAAGCTGCGCTGCTTTCTTTGAAAGTGCCATTGCCATTATTTACATAATAGTAATCGTTTTCATGAAAGTCGTTGCCGATATAAATGTCATCCCATCCGTCGTTGTTGAGATCGGCAATGGCGAGGCCGAGGCCATAACCCAAATTGCTTTGGTAAATGCCAGCCTGTGCGGAGATATCGGTAAAGCGGACTTGTCCGCCAGTACCGTTTTGCGTAATAAGTTCATTGCGGTATAGCCTGTCACCTGAAAGGGGATCGAATTTTCGACGGTTGATGGTGTCGACGATGTTGGCGTGGGGTTGATGCGACTGGTTGAGAATGTAACAGTCAAGATCACCATCGCGATCAAAATCGAAGAAGGCGGATTGAGTTGTGAAGCCTGAAAAATTCAGTCCGTATTCACGGCTCTTTTCTCTGAAGGAGTTGTTGCCGTTATTTATAAAAAGTTCATTGTGTCCCTGCAGCCCGTATTTGTTGTTGACAGAGCTTACATAAATATCCAGTAGATCGTCATTATTTACATCGGCCATGGTTACGCCTGTGCACCAGTCAGCCGTTCCTGCCACTCCGGCTTTTTCCGTGATGTCTTCAAACGTAAAATTTCCTTTGTTGAGGTAGAGTTTGTTATGTCCTTTGCTATTTGCGGTAAAATAAATATCGGGAAGGCCGTCGTTATTAATGTCGCCGGTAGCTACTCCACCACCGTTGTAATAATAGAGGTAATAGAGAATATTGAAAAGCGGTTTTTTTTCAAGCTTGTTGGTAAATTCAATATTTGTGGTAGAGGGAGATACTGCTTCGAAAATTTCTTTGTCGGTGTTGCTACAGGAGAGGCAAAGTATTGCTGTAACAACACAAATGCATAGTGCAATTAAACTATTCTTCACGATACGCATGTAAGATCCTGCTTA
>CBFGYO010000120.1:0-12450 GCA_965652975.1 uncultured Chitinophagaceae bacterium
GCTTCCCTGTGAACTCTGTGACCGTACTAACTCAAACAAACCTCCCCTCCCTCAACCTCCCTCTCTCCTCACCGTTTCAAATTCTTTTCATACACCTCAATCCACTCTTCCGGCGTTATCTTGGATGCCAGCTCACCAATGAGGTCGTAAGGGATGTCTTCGGGTTTTTTATATCGCAGGCAGCTTTTACCCATGTCGAGTTTTTTAGCTGACGCTTTTGCATGAGCAGCAACAAACCATTTGTGCAAGGAGGGAATGGCATACATGCCCATATGATATACAGCGATGAAATTTTTTTGCGACGCAATACCAATAAATGGCAAAGGATCTTCAGGTTTACAATGATATCCTGCAGGGTATAACGAATGCGGAACCGACCATCCCATCATTCCGTAATTGACGCCTTCCTTAAAACCCTTCGGAAGATTCTTTTTAATTACTGACCGTAATTTTTTAATCGCAGCCTGCCTTTCCTCGGGAATCTGCGAAATGTAATCATCTGCATCTACAGATTTATATTGCATAACATAGATTTTGCGTTGGAAATTTTAGAGATCCAGCAAATCGTTTACCTGCACATAACTTGTCAGTCACCAGGCCTAATAACGTGATTTAATCATGAGCCTTAATCGGCCCTTCAATCACTTCCGGCTTCTGGCTTAAAAGTTCTGCCATTTTTCTTTTTACAAAGTCAGCCGCCAGGGCTACAGATTCATCGGCACCGGCTCTATCTTTAAATACACTTAAAGATGCTCCTTCTCCATCGCCTGTATCCAGCCAGTAATACCGAACAAATCCTTTGGCTTTTTTTATGAGGGGTACAAATTCGTCCTGGATTAATTTGTCGATCTTATCTCCATCTCCGGGCTTGAAATGATAGTGACGTATAACCGCAAACATGACAGCCTCCTTTTTTATTGATGAATAATATGTAACTAAATTTAACCATTATCACTTACTTACAAAAATTTGCCTGGAGGGCTGTTGGATTGTATTAAACGTCAACTACACATGGCTAATCTTAAGTCTTCTCCTTTCTTTTACGAGGCGATAGATAGCGTACATGCCGGGAATCATAGGTAATATGGCCGTCCACATGCCTGAGAAATAATAGTGTCCTGTTGTTTTATAAAAATAGTTTGGCATGTCAGCGATTTCAGATCCATTGATTGTTTTAGTAACATGCTGGATGTTTCCTGGCTCAAAGTGAGGTTCTATTAGCGGAAAAATAAAATGGGTAAACTCGGCAACACCAGGACCGATAAAAATAAACCATGCGATAAACCCCGCAATCGGCACCCGGTAATATAACCCCAGGCTGGTCAGCGTGTATACAATAGGTCCTATCATCATAAAGACCATCAGGAAGCTGCTTTCACTCCAGGGTATATTGAAAATGCGTGACATCGCCGGGCCAAATCCGGTGAAGTATTCTTCAACCATGTGGATCTGCAATCCGGCAACGGTTAATATAAAAATTGGAAGGATAATCCGGGGGTCGGTCGGATTTTTCAGGTAGGTGAAATACCAGAATATAAACCCGATAACTGCCGCACCGCCAACAATAATTACTGGAGGCCACCCGATTTTAATATAGCCGACAATGGGGGCAATTATACAAATAAGAATAGCTATTACTAAGCTGAGCTTCTGTATTGGTTTTAAAGTTTGCATATAACATCGTTTTGTTAATGCAAACCTATCCTGAATAAAAGCAGTGTTTTTTTACAAATGATAAAAAATCACTTCTGTGCCCTGATGCGGCTAAGAGATACCTGTGTAATTCCAAGGTAGCTGGCAAGGTCGCCCAGGCTAATGCGTTGCAATAAATGACTGTTGTCTTTTATAAAATGGGCGTACCGGGTGCTGGCATTTTCTTCCAGCATTTCGCTAACACGTTTCATCATATTAACGACAGCCATGGAAACAAGCTTCCTGAAAAATGTCTCGATACAATGATGTTTCAAACAAAGTATTTCCAATTCTTTTTGGTCAACATAACTTACCTCGGTTGCCTCGAGGGCTTTAATATAATAAGTGGAGGGTTGCCGAGTAATAAAACTGTCAAGCACCGTAAACATTTCCTTTTCGCAAAAGAAACGCATGATGAACTCTTTGTCACCCGTATTAAAATAAGTCTTGGCGAGTCCATTGTCGATAAAAAACAAATGATTACACACCGAACCACGGTTGAGCAGGAGTTGATCCTTTTTGATAGACCTGGTCTTTATTTTTTCCAATAAATCGTTGGTCGCAACATCATCCAATGTTGAAAGCCGGTTACATGTTTTTATAAAATCACTCATGGATAAATTATACCGAGTTTCGAGATAGTAGTACAAGAAAAAGAACGCCTGGAAATTGCTCAAAATATCTGCTCAATCTGCTCAATCCGCCTAATCTGCGAGAACCCAAACCTCGACAACCAGTTTCTCGCAGATGACGTAGATTAAGCAGATTTAATGACTAACAACTACTGGCAGGTATACCCACCATCCACCGCGATAAGACTACCTGTAGTAAAGGAACTATCATCAGATAAAAGAAACCGCACTGTTTTCGCTATTTCTTCGGGCTGACCAATTCGTCCCATGGGCTGCACTTTATCCAATGATGTATACACTGCAGTTGCGTCCTCTTCTGTCTTTGCAACAAACTGCTGCACCGCCCTATCTAAGAGGGGAGTTTGGATAGTGCCTGGGCAAATACAATTGACCCGGATATTAAAAGGCGCATAATCTATCGCAGTACTTTTTGTAAGCTGACCGATGGCTCCTTTCGTCATGCCATATACGGAACTGCTGCCCTTGCCCACAAATGCCTGGTCAGATCCCATAAGCACAATGCTTCCCTTTTGTTGTTGCTTCATAATCGGTATAACGGCTTTCAGCAAATAGAAGGTACCTAGTATGTTGGTAGAAACCAGGCTTTCCAATTGCTCATAACTTGTTTCCTCCAGTGTGGCAAACAGATGCATACCGGCATTGGCAAAAAGATAATCGATCCTTTTCTCTTTATCGTAAATACTGTGGATAGCATTCATCACATCCGTTTTATTACCTACATCACATTGTATAAAAAATGGATCGGGAATAGATGGAGCTGTACGATCGAGGTTGTATACAACACTTCCATCATTTCTTAATAATTCCAGGGTAGCTTTCCCGATACCCGAACTTGCACCTGAAATGATAGTAATCTTTTTTTCCCACTGCATAGAAATTTGGTTGAATGGGGTGTTCAATGCTGTTTGCCTACTAAAATTAGGGCAATTAAAAACATACAAGGATCACCATTTCTGAGTGATCCTATTCTATGTGGATCTATGTACCTATGATCTATGTGGTAAAAACTGTGTGTTCTTCGTAATTCCATGTATTCCCAGACCCTTATTTACCACATAGATTCATAGGTGCATAGATTCACATAGAGTTTCATCTATTTAATTTCTCTATTAAATATTTTCTTCCAACAAATTCATTGGTGTGGTAAAATAACCACTTTTTTATCCTCCCTTTTTGTAGATTTATAACTTTACAAGCCACACACCATGGAAGTACACCACCACGCTCATACCAGCGCCCCCGATAGTCATCGGGGCAAGAAAAAATGGACGCATTATTTCTGGGAATTCCTGATGCTATTCCTGGCGGTTTTTTGCGGTTTCCTCGCAGAAAATTTTAGAGAGCATAAAGTCGAGGATCTTCGGGCCAAGCAATTTGCAAGATCGCTGATACAGGATCTAAACAATGATACAGGCGCGATCAATTACTACAAAAGAGCGTCAAAAAATTATATTGCCATTTGCGACACACTTCTGGATCTTAATAAAGCGCGATTGGAAGGACCTAATTCAGCTAAGTTTTCGTTTTATACGAGATTTACTTACTGGACCGCCCGGGTTGCCTGGAGCCGTACAACATTTGAACAGATTAAAAATTCCGGAAGCTTACGGTATTTTAAACGTAGTCTCCTGGAAAAACTGATGAAATATGATGCACTTATAAATGATATTGAAGGTGAGTCTTTCAATCATGAAACGAGGGGAAACACTTTAATTAGTACAATCAACAAGGTTATGGATCCCCAAATGCATCGTGATGTTTCCAAAATATTTCTTTATAATTTGGATACCGTTTCAGTTTCAACAATCAGTAATTTCTTATCGAGAACAACCCCTTCTTTGGAAAACAAGCGTTTTGAAGTAAACGAATTGCTCAATATGATAGTGGTGCAACAGAGAAATCTCCGTTTCGGACAAGATAAATTAGTGCGGGCTGAAAATCTTGCAAAGGAATTAATTACGGAATTTAAGGAAGCATACCACCTTAAATGATTCGAGGACATACTTCCTGAGTTATTATCCAACGATGGGATTTGTAGAGACAAGCAAGTAGCTTTATAATTTCAACAAGGCAGAAAAGTATGCCTGGAACTTGCTTAAAATATCCGCTCAAATCTGCGTTATCTGCGAGAAACCAAGCTTCGACAACCAGTTCTCGCAGATTACGCGGATTGAGTAGATGGCGCAGATTTAAAAATCATGTATGGAATTAACTCCCATAGAATATTTTAACAAGTGGTTCGATGAAGAACTTAGATTGACAAAAGTAGGCATACCAACAGCATGCTGCCTGTCAACTATTGGCACAGACAATTATCCCAATGCACGATTTGTTTCTCTCAAAGGTATTGTTGACAACAGTTTTATTGTGACCGGACCTATAACATCAAGAAAGGGAATTGAAATAGAAAGGAGTAACAAAGTTGCTCTTACATTTTGGTGGACCGAAACGGAAAGACAGGTTAGAATCCAGGGAAACGCAACACTTATTAACGGCACATTGGCTGACAAATATTTTGCAGAACGCACCAGGGACAGTCAGATAGTTTCCATAGTAAGTGGCCAGGGTCAAAAATTGGATAGCATTGAAGAACTAAATAAAAAATACCAGGAGATTGAAACAACCTTTTCCAATCAACCCTTACCGCGGCCAGAAACCTGGAGTGGTTACTCAATTGAACCAATAAGAATTGAGTTTTTTGAATTTAAAAAAAGCCGTTTTCACAGCCGGAAATTATATGAGTTGACAAAGGGCGAATGGATACATACGGATTTGCAACCTTAATAAAATATCCCTGGCTAATTAATCCTCTGTGTTATTTAAAATTCGTAGGGTGTCTGTCAAAGTTTTATCAGTATCGGCCATCGTTGCCTTAAAAATGTAATAATCCTTTGTCGCTTCTAATATTATCACATTTAAAACCCTTGATTGTATGAAAGAATTAATTGTATCAGGGGAATTAGTTGTTTGCTCCAAATAAGTCAACTCATACTCACACTCACCTTTCCATTTGATTTTAGCCTTAACAATGTTTTTACTATTACTGTTGATTTCAGTTTGAATGCTATCATTTCTTTCAATAAAAGACATTGAACTGTCAAACTCAGAATGCAACGTAAAATGACCCGTTTTAAATTGATCGCAGCTCAATTTTTTATGTGAATTGCAAGCACTAAGTATTATAAATACGATTACGAAAACAAAAATTAGTTTTGACATATCTTAAAGTGTTGGTAAATGCAAGTCACACTAATATACACAGCTTCAGTAACATTGGGCGTAGATAAACACATTAATAGCAATAGCTAGCCGGGGCAGAATATGGAATGATAATTTCTGAATGTATCAATGTCTTTTAAGGCTCAGTGGGGCTTCCGACAAGTCGCCTTCAGCCACTATCATTGTCGCATTTGCACTGCAATAGCATGGTCTTTGTTAACGAGATTTGTACTGTAACAGAAGTTATTTTGGTAAAACTTAAACTTGTCGTACAGGCAAGCAAAAATTATTAAGGAGGAGAAATACTATGAGAAATATTATTGTCTTATCGATGATCACATTAGATGGAGTAATGCAGGCACCCGGCGGGCCTAAGGAAGACACCTCCGGTGGTTTCAAATATGGTGGTTGGGTAACGCCGCATTTTGACGACGTGTATGGAAAGGTGGTAGAAAAAGAGCTTGAGCCGGCTGATTATTTGTTGGGTCGAAAAACCTTCGAGATCTGGGCCGACTACTGGCCCAAACATGCAGATAAATGGCCGGGTATTAATGAAGGAACCAAATACGTGTTTTCCAAAAACCTTAAAAAGTCGGACCCGCTTATTACCGGTTGGAAAAACTCGGTAGTAATTAGAAACGTCGCAGACATCAAAAAGCTCAAATCTTCAAAGGGCCCCGACTTCCATGTATGGGGGAGCAGCAAACTCGTGCAGCTACTATTGAAGAATGACCTGGTGGATGAACTCAGACTCAAAATCCACCCGCTGACGCTGGGCAAGGGCAAAAAGCTTTTTGATAATGGCACGATCCCGTCTGCCTTTGCATTGAAAGAGAATGTCATCACACCTAGCGGAGTCATCATTGCCTATTACAAGCGATCGGGGAATGTAAAGACTGGCTCTTTTACTTCCTGAAAGAATATCGATATAAATGTAAAAAGGTTATGCTTAAGGGCATGACCTTTTCCTTTACTGCATCAATTTTTAAAAATGCGAGTAAATTTATATTGCAAGTCGATAAATATTCTGCAACAATTGAAATGGGAAATATATGAGAAAAGTTATCGCCGCCATCAATATGACTATCGACGGGTTTTGCGACCATACGGCCGTGGATGCAGATGATGAAACACACGACCATTATAGTGACCTCTTGCGTAGTGCAGGAGTCATTTTATATGGCCGGAAAACATACCAATTGATGGAGTTCTGGCCAACTTTATTAAAAAACCCTTCGGGAAACAGGGCGTTGGATGAATTTGCCGTGGTAATGGACAACACTCCTAAAATTGTTTTCTCCCGCACACTAAAAAGTGATGACCCGATGATTACCGGGTGGAAATCTGCAAGGCTGGCAACGAAAGAGCTTAAAGAAGAAGTGTTAGACCTCAGGCAACAAGCAGGCAAGGACATTTTTGTCGGTAGTCCAAGCTTAATTGTAGGCTTGTCGCAACTTAAGTTAATTGATGAATACCAGCTTGCCGTGCATCCTGCAGTTGTAGGAAGTGGCTTACCATTATTTAAAGACATCACGGATAGAATTGATCTTAAACTCCAAAAAACAAAAACGTTTGGCTGTGGGGCAATAATTCTTTACTATGAGCGAATAAAAAAATGAACGCTTCATAGAGCACACAGGTTTTACCACATAGGATCATAGAAACAAAGTTTTCACATAGAACTACTATGTGAAGCCTATGTTCTTATGCTTCTATGTGGTAAAAAAAGCTAATAGAGAACACTCCTCTCATCTACTCAATGAGACTTAACCAATTATTTAAAGACCAAATTATTCTCCATTCCTCACTATTTTTACTCCCTAACATTTACCAGCCATGAAAAAATTCCTTCTCATCCTTTCACTGCTCATAAGCGCTGCTTCCTTCTCCCAAACCTGGCAAGACACTGTCGCCAAAATAGAAAAAGCATTTGAGCGCTATAAGCCGAACATCCCCGGTGCCCAAATTTGCATTGGCCGCAAAGGAAACATCCTGTTTTCAAAAGCATATGGAATGGCCGACCTGGAACATAACGCACCACTCAACACTGAGTCACGCGTGGAAGCGGGATCGGTGTCAAAACAATTCACCGCAGCCGCCATTTTGCTGCTCGAACAGGAGGGAAAACTCAGTCTCGACGATAACGTAAGAAAATATATCCCCGAACTTCCCGACTACGGCACTCCCATTACCCTTCGCCAGATGATGCAACATACCAGCGGTCTCAAAGACTGGGGCGCCATCGGTGGCATAGCAGGATGGCCGCGAAGCTCTGCAACATATAATAACGACGACGCTTTATATATCGCATCCAGGCAAAAAAGTCTGAACCATGTGCCGGGTGCCGAGTATTTGTACAGCAATACCAACTATAATTTATTTGCCGTGATTGTTCAACGGGTGAGTGGTCAGAGTCTCTACGACTATTCAGCGAAAAAAATATTCGAACCCGCAGGCATGACACATACTGAATGGCGCGCCAACTTCCGGAAGGTGGTGCCCAACCGTGCCATCGCTTATTCAAAGGATGCAAGTGGCTATGTTACAAATATGCCCAATGAAAATGTGTATGGCAACGGCGGTCTACTTACAACTGCTGAGGACCTTGTAAAATGGAATGAATATATTCATTCAGGAAAACTCGGCAATCCATCCCTGCTACCCAAGCAACTTGCATTGACGCCATTGCTGGGCGGACATAAAAACAGTTATGCTGCCGGCCTCGTTGTTACGGAACAAAAAGGATGGCCATTGATTACACATGACGGTGCCACCGCCGGTTACCGCTGTAACCTCGACTATTACCCTACACTCGGACTTTCCATAGCCTGGATCAGCAATAGTTCAGAATTTGATAATGATAATGGAGCATTGCTCGATGCATTGACGGACTTGTTTATCCCTGATAATTCAAAAAAACCTGCAGCACCCCAGCCTGCATATGCAATTGCATCTTCTTTATTGCCCAATTACGCCGGATGGTACCGCAGCTCACGAAGCAATAACGGTTTTCGCTTTTATGTAAAGGACAATAAGCTGTGGGTTACAGGTGTCGGCGAACTTGTACCGCGGGCCGACAACAAATTTTCTATAGGCAATACATCCAACGTTTACATTTTCACCAACCAGCCCCAAAAAGAAATGCTGCATATTCGTGAATTGGGTGACAGTATTTATTTCTCCCGGCAGGATTCAGCGATCGTAAATGAACAAACGATGAAGGAATATGTCGGCACTTATCACTCCGATGAAGTGGGAGCTTCTAATAAGATTGAATATAAAAACGGCACCCTTACTCTTTCTCTCCTGGGTGGGCGCGGCTCAATTCCATTAAATCCAACCTACAAAGATGGTTTTAGCGGAGCGGGGGGAGCCGTTGTTTTCGAAAGAGATAAAAAAGGAAAAATTGTAGGCTACTCTTTTTCGACGGGAAGAGCGAGGAATATGGGATTTAGAAAGATTGAATAACCTGCGTTGAGATAATAGTGAATAGATAATAGATAATAGTTGATCGCGGGTTACAAAAATATTTTCATTCAGGGTGTCGGTTGCACGCAAAGAAGCGCAAAGCACGCAAAGTTTAATTACATATTAGGTGGACGGCCTCAGAAAAATGGCGTTAAGAAAATTACGGCGTCAGGCGACACCGCCGCAGGCCGTGAAACGCTGGCGGCGAGCGCTTATTATAATGATAATATTAGGTTGTGCGAAGCGAGTGCCCGCGTTTCGCCTGACGCCGTAATTTTTAGCCATTTTTCTGAAGCCTTGATTTTTTTTTGTTACTTTTTTTGCATCAAGGCAAAAAAAGTAAGCAGAGTCTTCAGATGTAGTGGAACTTTTTGACCTTCCAATCGGCCATCATCTTGTTATATAGTATGCAAATGGACTATCTTAATATGCATTTGAAGGTAAGTAATCCAAAAGAGTCGATATGCCTTGGCAATATTTTTGTCAATTCGACGATTAATATTTATATTAGAAATCCAAACCATTCAAAACAAGCTTATGACCAAACTCATCCACTCAAAATACCTGCGAGCAATCCTCCCAGCTATTTTAATCTGCGCTACCCTCCTGGTAGCCAGTTGCAACAACGATTCCACTACGGAAACAAAAACCACCGACACCACGGTATTGAAGGATAATACCGACATGACGCTCGACACTATCCGTCCCGACACTACCCGTATAGATACTACTAAAGGCGAACAAACACCGCCGCCAAGATAAATACAGAGCGAGAAACAGAGCGGGAGCGAGGTTATACAAGCCGCTCCCGCTCTGTTTCTCGCTCTCTCTTTCTCGCTCTTACTTTTTCAACGTTTTTGCAGCAGTCAATTTGCTGTGGTGCCTTTTTGTGAGCTTACCCAACATCCAGTGTTGCATTTTGTGATGTGATGGTGAAATGATTGCTGCTAATGCAATAAAGATCATGATTTCATATATGGGAGAATGCCCGGCGGCGTTCACCACAACCGGGTGCAGTAGAAAAGTTATATACTCAAACAGGAACAGTAGCGAGAACAATCCTGCAAACTCGACAACTTTTCGATGAATCCTCCTGCCACTCAAAAATGCACTGCCGAGAAATACAATCGGTATGCACATCCCGATAAAAAGTAATTCCAGTTTCAGGCGCCTCGACTTTTTAGCCTGCAATTGCTCTTCTGCTATTTGCTGCTGCCTGAACTTTTCGGTAATTGTAAGGTTTTGCATCTGCTGGATCTTTTCCTTGGTAGTAAAAGAATCCTTCAAGGTGAGATAAACCTGTTGGTAATTGAATGCACGATTGATATCCTTCTTTTTACTGTATAACTCGGTCAAAAAATTACTCGACTGTACGGCATGCTTAAGGAATTGATTGTCGGATGCCAATTGAAAAGCGCTTTTAGCATAGTGTAATGCAGAATCGTGTTGACCTAATTTATCAAAGGCCTGTCCCATTCCCAAATTGCATTCAGCAAGCGTATTAAGATCCTGTTGCGAAACTAAATAAGGAATACTGCTCCGAAAATTGGTTAATGCAGCAGCATAATTACCTCCATGCAAATTAATATTACCGAGATTGTTTAAAGATAAATACAGAGCGAGAAACCGAGCGGGAGCGAGTTGTATAACCTCGCTCGCGCTCTGTTTCTCGCTCTCTCTTTCTCGCTCTTACTTTTTCAACGTTTTTGCAGCAGTCAATTTGCTGTGGTGCCTTTTTGTGAGCTTACCCAACATCCAGTGTTGCATTTTGTGATGTGATGGTGAAATGATTGCTGCTAATGCAATAAAGATCATGATTTCATATATGGGAGAATGCCCGGCGGCGTTCACCACAACCGGGTGCAGTAGAAAAGTTATATACTCAAACAGGAACAGTAGCGAGAACAATCCTGCAAACTCGACAACTTTTCGATGAATCCTCCTGCCACTCAAAAATGCACTGCCGAGAAATACAATCGGTATGCACATCCCGATAAAAAGTAATTCCAGTTTCAGGCGCCTCGACTTTTTAGCCTGCAATTGCTCTTCTGCTATTTGCTGCTGCCTGAACTTTTCGGTAATTGTAAGGTTTTGCATCTGCTGGATCTTTTCCTTGGTAGTAAAAGAATCCTTCAAGGTGAGATAAACCTGTTGGTAATTGAATGCACGATTGATATCCTTCTTTTTACTGTATAACTCGGTCAAAAAATTACTCGACTGTACGGCATGCTTAAGGAATTGATTGTCGGATGCCAATTGAAAAGCGCTTTTAGCATAGTGTAATGCAGAATCGTGTTGACCTAATTTATCAAAGGCCTGTCCCATTCCCAAATTGCATTCAGCAAGCGTATTAAGATCCTGTTGCGAAACTAAATAAGGAATACTGCTCCGAAAATTGGTTAATGCAGCAGCATAATTACCTCCATGCAAATTAATATTACCGAGATTGTTTAAGGCAGTACCCGTTATCAGGTCGTTTTCCTGCTTCATCGACGCTGCATAACACATCGAGGTATAATATAATGCCGAATCAGGTTGGTTACTGTTATAATAAATATCACCAAGGTCAAGCGTTGTATAAAGTCTTAGATAATCCAGTTTATTAGCCCGGGCCATTGAATCAGCCTTGTAGGCATAATGCAATGCATGCTGAAAATCCTTCTGACTGTTGTACACCATTGCAATACTGATGTACGCCGACGCTATGTTTTCCGGATCGTTTTCTTTTTCCAACAATTCCAGTTGCTGGAGATAAAATTCCAGGGCCTTATCGTAATTACCCATCCTGTTCAATGCTTTGGCCATTTGGCCAAGCGAGCTATTCTTCCCCCTGGCGAAATCTGTATTCTTTGAAAGTTCATAAGATGTTTGGGCCAGCAGCAATGCAGAATCAGGTTTGTAATTCTGGTAGTAATAGCTCAGCTTGTACAGGTAAATCGCTTTACCTGTATCTGTTTTTTCCCTCGACAAAGAATCCTTATACTTTTCGATCATAGTATTCTGCGCCCGGGTCATTGTTGCAATAACAAGAATGATACAACTCAGAATTATGCGATTCATATAATTAGATTGATTATATTAGGTGAAAGTTTTATATGTGCAAAATATTAAAACTTATTCTCTCCCTTTCATTTTATTTAACCACCATTTTTACAAATGCCCAGGAAAAGTATGCTGTTTTAGTGGCGGTAGATAATTATTACGAGGCACCCGGTGTAAAACATCATGCAAGCCTGTCGGGATGTGTGAATGATGCAAAAGCAATCAGGGGTTTATTGGAAAACCGATTCGGATTTAATCCTCAGCACATATATACTTTGTTTGACACAAAGGCTACAAAACGCAATGTTATCAACCAGCTAAGGGTGGTGTTTCAAAAAAGCAAACCCGGAGATGCTGTTGTATTCTTTTTTTCCGG
>CBFGYO010000121.1:0-12340 GCA_965652975.1 uncultured Chitinophagaceae bacterium
GCACTCAGGATCGTACGGTTGGTAAACCAGTTCCTTTCCCAAAGTGAAGTTTCATTTCCTGTAAAACCGCCGAAGATGGAAAGACCTGATCGCATTTTGAATGAAAGCTCTTTATCCGTAGCATTAAGTCCCGAGCCTTCATTTACATAATAGGTGCCTTGTGCCACCCATATTTCAGCATTGCAAATAGTTGATGCTACTGCAATAGCATCCTGTAAATTTCGGAATGCATTTGCCCATGATGATCCATTGTTACTTCCACCCACCACGGCTTTATTCACATAATATATAGACGCAACCTTTGCAGTACCACTAGTTGTGACTATACCAACTCTTCCACCGAAAATGCCCATGGCCATATGATCCTTTAACACATCCAGTGTACCCTGCACTACATAACTTCCACCGCCACCGCCACCGCCATAGCCGTCTTTACTTCCCCCGCCGCCACCTGAATAACCACCGCCGCCACCACCAGCAATATTACTTGCTCCACCTCCGCCAAAACCAAATCCTCCACTTAATTCACCGCCGGCGGTTACACCTCCATTTCCTCCTGCAGTACCCCCACTAAAGCCGTTTGGATTGCCAAGTCCTCCGTAGCCGGCGGAATATACACCGCCACCGCCCCCACCATCAGCCGGTATAATTCCACCTGCCTGGCCACCTCCTCCACCGGATCCACCATTGCCGCCGTATCCACCGCCACCGCCGTTTTCACTTAATTGTGCATTACCTCCGTTTTGTCCAAGACATTCACCTCCGAGAAGACCATCATAAGCCTCTGCGCCACCACCGCCACCTGCTACAATCAGCAAAACCCAGGTTGCACCACTCGGAGGCAGATATAATACCGCTGAACCACCGCCACCACCACCAAATCGTCCGCTTATACCTCGCACAAAACGAAGCTTACCACCGGGCTTTAAAACTAATGTGTTGGGATTAACACAATCCACATCTGACACCAGGTATTTTCCTCTTATTCGGGCTCCCTCGCCACCGGATGTTACACACTCACCCGACTCACGATCTCCACCTTGTCCACCAACAACCTCCAATGAAATCTGTGAGATACCATTTGGAATAATATATTCTGCAAGCTGACCTGAATTAATATTGGTGGTTCCGAAAGGCAGCGTAGGTTGTGCATTAGCTTTTAATTGCATCGCTAACACACAAACCAAACCGAATAAAAGTCTTTGAAAAAAAAGTCGATTCACAATTCCGATTCGACTGTTACTTAAAAATGAAATCCTAATAAAAAAAAGATGATGTGGAGGACAGGGTTGCATGGTTATAAGTTTTGGGATGAAGCGAAAATGATGTCGCTCACAGGGTTGGGATTATTCATACTTCACGATACGTAGCCAGCCTTCTTTCAAAAAAGAAATAAACAAACATGACCAGGATCAGCGCAGCCACGATTATCAGTATGAACACAGCGTTTTTCTTACTAATCATAAAAAGTCAGCCTTAAAATTCAAGGAAGTAATATAGAAGGAGACGTTACCTGTTCCCAAGTTTTGGAACCGACAAATACTGGACATGAGAGGGACAAAAGGCTGACAGGGGCCTGACGAAAAACTGACAACGTTCAGGATCAAAGAGATAAAAGATAGAAGTTCTCCTTGAAAGGCCACGAGCTTCGAGCCTCGAGCTTCGAGCAAAGTACACAAAGCTCGAGGCTCGAGACTCGAAGCTCGCAGCTCTTATATCTTTTATCTAATCAGAGTTTGGAAACCAGATCCTCCAGGTTCGTCTCCGTAGTAACCTGGAATCTTTGCCGCAGGCGCTGGCGGGATTTGTGCACACTGTCGACAGAGATGCCGAGCATTGAAGCTATTTGTTTTGTAGAAAGATGTAGACGGGTAAGGGCCGCCATTCTTTGCTCGGCCAGGGTTATATCAGGAAATTTTGAAACGAGGTTGATGAAAAATCCGGGGTAGATTTTTTCAAACAGAGATTTGAAGACCGTCCAGTCTTCCTCCGTCAATATAGTTTTCTGGCTGAGCTCAGAAATGATGGTTTGTTGTTCAATAGTTGCTTCCCTGCCCTTTGCCTGCATTTCAAGTTTCTCGATAAGATTGGTTTTCTCAACAATGTTGGCGGTAAACATTCCCAATTGTTGTTTTGCAGATGCCACCTCCTGCTCCATCCGCCATTTTGCCTGTTGCGCCTGTTCGGATTTTATTTTTTCTTTCAGCCGCTGCCTGTTCACAATCAGCAGGGCGACAAGTGAGAGGATAACTATTGCGGCTATTAAAACATTTCTATATAATACCTGTGCCCTCCTTTCCTTATTTAGACTTTGAATATTATACCTGCTGGTTTCATCATTTAATTTGGCTTTTGAAATAGCGAGGCTACTGGTAGCCACTACTTTTTCGAGCGAGTCGTTGATAGCTGCGTGCAGACTATTATAATAAAAAGCGCTGTCGTAGTTACCCATTTCCCTAAAGATCTGCATGCTGGTATAATAGGCATTCCGTAAATAATTTGGGTCGGGCCAGATTTTTAAAAGCTGGAAAGCTTCTCTTACTTCCGCCAGGGCTTTCGTCTTGTCGCCACGTACAAGGCTGGTTCTTGCTGCCCACTGCAGTGAGTTGGCTGCGTTGTCGTAAAATTGGCTTTCCTTGCTACTTTGATAATCCAATTTGAATAATGCATAAGCTGTGTCATATTTTCCTTGCATATAAAACACCTGGCCCATGTTTCCTGAAACAATTCCAGTCCAGATGGTATCCTTTGTTTTATGGCCCAATTGTAAGGCCCGGTTATAATAAGTAAATGCAGAGTCGTATTGATTCTGACGATGATATCCCAACGCAACTGTGTTCATAGAACTAATCGTAAAACGTTTGACTTCATTGGGTGATTTCTGCCATGCGTCCACAGCCTTCCTTGCATAACGAATGGACTCATTATACTCCCTTACCTTGTAGAGGATTTCGGCCAAATACTGGTAGTGTTCGGGCTGAACTGGAACATGGAGTTTTTCCCAAAGATCAACTGCATTCTTTGAATACATAACTGCAAGTCCAATTTCTCCAAATACGATTGCAACGGCGGCGTATGCAGAACTTATTTCGGCTATTAAATAATCATCTTCGCTTCGATATGCGAGTTCAATTGCCGAGGTATACAAACTCATGAGCTCTTCCTTCACACTATTCACATCAGCCGTGTTGCGCTTATGATAATAGTCGTAGTACCCATATTTCAAAAAAAAGGCTAATGCTCTGAGCATTTTAACCCGGGCCTTGAAATGATCTCCTTTACTCTTTGCTTTTTCTTCTAAGTCTTCGATGAATTTAAATACATGAAGGCTATCTGAATAGCGGAATAGAGAGTCAAGGGCTCTTACATTTAGCTTTGGTTCGGGTGAGTTTTTTTTATCTAGTTCAATTGCCCATTTATCTGCATTGAGGCTTTTTTCCTGGGCACGAAGAGATACGCTGCCGAGCAGTAATCCAATAAGGATATAAGTGAAGGTAGTGATGGTTCGAGCCGATGGCATAATGCATTAACAAATTAGGGTATTTCACGCAAAAGGGCAAAGATGAGTAAGCAGGTAGCCCACGTTTGCGTTTTACTTTCACCTTGGCCGGTTTGCGTAAAACTATTTCGCAAAGCTAAATGTAGCTCCCATATTATTTTCAATTTTCGGTATTTTACATGTATATACACATATGAAAAGAGTTAGCGTTATCATCTTACTTTCTATTCAGGCAATTTTCCCGAATGCCCAGGAGCCCGTCGCAGCAGGTAAACTCGCGGTAGAAGTGAATTATAACGTCGAAGTACTAGGGCTCGCATACTTCATAGGATTTGAAGGAGTGGATATTGAAAATAAGACAGTAGAAATAGGGGGAAAGAATATACCTAAAAAAGAATGGCATAAATACGGATTTTATATCTACGAGAAATATAAAAAATATGCGACTAGCGAAAAACTGGCTAAGAGCTTTGCAGTAGCTGACCATTTGTGGCTGGATTACATTATCAATTTATTGATCCAGGTCGATAACTTTCCCAGGGCACAGTTAAGAGGTGACCTCGATGCAAAATATTTCATCAACTTCTCCGTAAAGAAAGATACTGCCGAGGCAAAACAAAACGCTGGAATCTTCCTTGATGGATTAAATAGCTTCTACGAAGAAATAAATTTTAAACAATATATAATTAACACAAAAGAATTCTACACTTCTGCAGTTAAGCAGGTAAAGAAGAATCTGCCTGGAAATAATTTCGTACCAGTTATCGAATCATTTTACAGGAAGAGTTTCCAAAAATACATTTTAGTGCCTTCGCTCACTATACCAAAAGGTATGGGCTTTGGATTGAACTTTACGAAAAATGGAAAAACAACACTCTTCAATGTTTTTGGAGCATTTGAACTCCAAGCCTTCCACGATCCAAAAAGTTTGGATCTGGGATTCGGCAATCAACAAAGATTGCGTGAATTAAGTATTCATGAATTCGGCCACTCATTTGTAAACCCGGTTATCGACAGCATACCACAAGACCTGGTTGCCACGACAGAGCGACTTTTTGAACCCATTAAACCGGCAATGGAAAAACAGGGCTACAATACGTGGAAAGCCAGCTTATATGAACATTTCGTGAGGGCCGGAGAAGTTGTGATCGCCAAACGAATGGGTGACCTCCCGGGTTCGAAAAAACTTTACAAGAACTATGTTGACGATCGACAGTTTACTTATTTACCAGAAATCATTGAAGAGTTGGAAAATTATACCGGGAGCAGGTATTCATACTTTGACGCAGTTATGAAAGTAATGCATAACTTAAAGTAGAGGTGAAACGTTAGATTTGCGACTGGAACTCACATTCATTATGATAAGAATCAGCTTTACAATTTTTACGTCCCTTCTTTTCAATTTTGCTTTCGCACAATTTAAACCGCGTGGGACCTTTGCAGGTCTTGAAGAGATACGGGAGCTAAATCAACGTAAAGATACCGAGCACCCCAATCACAAATGGTATCATCTTTCAGTCCTGACTTTTAAAGGAGATTCCGTTTTTCTTAAACAATCACCCGTTTCTGTTTACAAAACTGACACGATATTTTCCGCGTCCGACGGAGGCTTTTACTATTACGCAGGGAAGCTAAGAAGTTCACAGGGTAAAATAGTAGCTGACCTTGACCTTACATCCTGCGATTATTGCCCGGCCCAATTCATCAGATTCATTCCTCCGAAAATTATGATTGACGAGGATTCAACTGCACCTGCGCCCAACGACACAGCAGCTACCACCGAATCACCCGTATTCGAGGATATAAGTTATAAATATAAAATCCTGTTCCTGGAAAAAACTGCGAATGCCGACGAAATAATGGTTAACAAAAATATTTACCGGAGACAAAAAATAAAGTAGCGCATAAAGAATGGATATATTCAAAAACTTTTTTAAAAGTGAAAAATCTGCCGGGTTCGTGCTTATTGCGTGCACACTTATTTCATTAGCACTGGCGAATAGCCCTTTTTCTGATAGGTACATTCACTTTTGGCATTCGACACTCGATCTTTCTTTCCTGAACATCCAGTTGAATTACTCCATCGAACATTGGGTTAACGACGGGTTGATGACCATTTTCTTCCTGTTGGTGGGACTGGAAATAGAACGTGAACTATATATAGGCGAACTATCCCAATTTAAAAACGCCATATTACCTGTACTGGCTGCTGTCGGGGGAATGTTAGTTCCCGCACTGATTCATTTCTTATTTAATAACGGAACCGTCACCGAGTCAGGCTTTGGAATTCCAATGGCGACGGACATTGCATTTGCGCTCGGGATACTTTCGCTTGCCGGCAATAAAATCCCGGCATCCATAAAAATATTTTTAACGGCATTGGCGATCATCGACGATTTAGGAGCGATTACGGTTATAGCAATATTTTATTCCAGTAATATTACTTTACTCTATCTATTCATTTCACTTGCCATATTCTTTATTCTGTTCATAGCAGGTAAGAAAAAGGTCTATAGCCTCCCGATATATTTATTAGGAGGTGTGATAATGTGGTATTTTATGCTCAAATCAGGTATACACCCTTCCATTGCCGGCGTGTTGTTGGCATTTGCGATGCCATTTAAAGTAAGGGGTAAAAATCCCTCCTTTAAACTTCAAAATTTTTTACACTTTCCCGTTTCCTTTTTGATCCTGCCAATATTTGCTCTTGCCAATACAGCGATCGCTTTCCCGAAGGATTTGCTTCAAACATTTACAAGTAATAATTCGCTGGGAATAATTTTAGGTTTGCTACTTGGAAAATTCCTGGGAATATTTCTTGTATCTTATTTAGCAGTAAAAAAGAATATTGCAAAACTACCAGAAGGCTCAACCTGGCAACATATAGTGGGAGTTTCCATCCTGGGGGGAATTGGTTTTACAATGAGTATATTCATTGCTAATTTGGCATTCACCGATTCAGAAATCATTTCAGCCTCCAAGATGAGCATATTATTGGCTTCATTGATGGCAGCCTTACTAGGTCTTTTTATATTAAAGCAAATAAAAACCAAGAACAATAAAATTTTAGGATAGAAATTTTAACTACTACTGCTATGGGAATGTTTCTTTCGCTTACCAGCGTCGTCGGCAAATCGCAAAACGAAGTAGTAAATTGTTTGACAAAGTATGCAAAGTCCGTCGGCGGTGGACTTAAAAAAGAAGGAGTGTCGATTGACGACTACAACTGTTGCGTTATAGAAGAAGCGAATGGAAACACTTCTATTTATTACCCCAACGACTATCTAGAATGGGACAATACGGCCATTTTTATTTCTAAGGATTTAAATGCCCCGGTTTTTTCTTTTCATATACATGATGGAGATTTCTGGATGTATTTATTGTTTGTAAATGGCGAGCTTATCGACCAGTTTAATCCAATGCCAGACTATTGGCAGGAAGAAATGAGTGAAGAAGATGCGGCCCCCTGGAAAGGCAATGCGACTACGATTACAAGATATGTAAGTCAGGTGAAAGTGGCAGACATCGACAAATACCTGGTGCGTTGGGATATGGAAGAAGAAGAACAAGACAAGGCATACCCGGAAGATGATTTTACAAAAGAGGATTGGCAATTGCTCGATTTCATGCGCAAACTAAAACTTCCCTACCCGCTCGACGACGAAGGCAATCCAAAGGGACAGGTTTATAAGCTTTGGACTGAACAACTAAAATTAAATACAGAATTCCTGGGCATGGAGTCCGCTAATACGAGCAATAAAATGGTACATACTAAAAAACCATGGTGGAAGTTTTGGTAACGTATACTTCAATCATCAAATGTAATTAACCGATTTAAGATGAATCCACCCCTGGAAATAAAATTGATAAAAAATTTCGTTGTCAAAGAAAAGCAGGAACGGTACATTCAATTTGTTGGATCAAAAAAAGCAAGGCCCAAGTTTATCAGGGACCTGGGCCATTTTAGGCACTTTGACTGGAAATTGTTTGAAGAAGTTAACGGCAATCATTGCGACATTTTGGACAGGCTGGAGTTTTTTACTGGCGATAGAACGAGCTGTTATGTAATATCAGAAAATTACCAGATAGATCAGAAAGTATTGCCGATAAAAGAAGCTTTGATGCAAATAGGCACGAATAGCGCAATTATCCTGGTATTTGGAAATGCTGAAATGATTTATTTTGAAGGCGAGCCACCGTTCAATCGATATATAAGTAAAATTTTGAAATAGATTGCTACGGGTAAATTTAAAATTTATGAATAAGTTCTTCCACAGTAAAATGATTATCATTTCAATCTCACTAGGCGGCTATTGGTAACAAAACTACTTCTATATGCCAGAGTTTAAGAAGCCAGGAAATTTATACGAACACCTTCAACTAATCAGGCCACTCGTAGGCATGTATGTAGGAGGGACTAAATCACTTTTTGATTTGGCCAATTACATTCGCGGTTACAACGCTGCAGAATGGGTGAATGGAATTAACCCAGAGTTATCAAACTTTTTGACTTTCCATGAGTGTAAGGAAAGAATACAAACTGCCCTCGTCGAGTGAAGGATGGCCGAGTATGATACTCAAAAGAAACAAGAATGATGAAGATAAAGCGCTGGATGACTTTTATCGACTCCTTGATCTGTTTGTTAAAGCAAAAGGGCAAATCTAGATTCATGTACAGTGAAATGATTTACTTTTTTAACCAGGGAAGATAATGACTGATCGAAACATTTGTAAAGACATACTTTTCGGTATAGCTATTGGTGATGCTTTAGGAGTGCCGGTTGAGTTCCTAAATCGACAGCAAATTGCACATAGGCCTGTAACCGATATGAGAGGCTTTGGCACTTACAATTTGCCAGCAGGTACATTTTCCGATGACAGTTCATTGGCGTTTTGCCTGGCGGAAGCACTAACACACGAATTTAGTTTGGATAGAATTGGAAATAACTTCATTGCCTGGCTTACCGAAAATTTTTGGACAGCACATGGAAATGTATTTGACGTTGGTATCGCAACGAGCCAGGCCATTAGACGGTTGCAGAGGGGGTGCAATCCTGAATTAGCTGGCGGCATGGACGTTTCGGACAATGGCAACGGCTCCCTCATGAGAATTTTACCCTTACTTATTTATATTAAGAACAAGCCTATTCCAGACAGGTTTGAAATCACCAAACAGGTTTCTTCGATTACCCATGGGCACATTCGCTCTGTAATAGCTTGCTTTTACTATCTTGAATTTGCAAGACAAGTACTTTTTGGAACTGAAAAGTTTGAGATTTATAAAAACCTTCAAACTGAAATTCCTGAGTTTTTAAATACCTGTTCAATTAATCCCGATGAAATAAAATTATTTACCCGGCTATTGAACGAAAATATCTACGACCTGCCTGAAACAGAAATACATAGTAGTGGCTATGTGCTCCACACACTGGAAGCAGCCATTTGGTGCCTGCTGACCACAAACAACTACGAAAGTGCAACTTTGAACGCCGTAAACCTTGGAGAAGATTCCGACACCACAGGAGCTGTGACGGGAGGCCTGGCGGGATTACTTTATGGGTTCGAATCAATTCCAAAATACTGGATACAACAACTTGCACGAAAAGACGACATTGATAATTTAGCCCTTCGTCTACAGGACTTTGCCTGCCGCCAGCGTTGAAAAATCATGTGATCCACTATCATATTTCATTGGGCAACACGCTGTATTTAATTGTGCCCGGCGGTATGGTTCTTCCCTCCCTCTTCCTTATCTTCAAAATTCAATTAATTACCAATGAAACTCCTAAAGCTCCTGGTCGCCATCCTTTCAATAAGCTTGGCTCATGGTCAAACCTCCTTCAAAATTCCATATGAGAAGTTTACACTCCCTAATGGATTGCAGGTGATATTTCATATTGACCGTTCTGACCCCGTCGTGGCGGTTTCATTGACGGCCCATGTGGGCTCGGCCAGGGAAATTGAACACCGTACAGGATTTGCCCACCTGTTTGAGCACCTGCTGTTTCTCGAATCAGAAAACCTCGGCAAAGGTGGATTGGATAAAATGAGTGCGCGCATTGGTGGCTCGGGAGCTAATGGATCTACCAGTCGCGATCGAACTAATTACTTACAAACCGTTCCTAACGATGCACTGGAAAAAATGCTCTGGGCAGAAGCGGACAAACTGGGATGGTTTATCAATACCGTAACCGACCCTGTATTGGCAAAAGAAAAACAGGTGGTAAAAAATGAAAAACGCCAGGGAGTTGACAATGTTCCTTACGGCCATAATTCATACGTGATCGATAAAAATCTTTATCCTGCTGATCATCCTTACAACTGGCAGGTGATCGGCTCGCTGGAAGATCTGCAAAATGCTACATTAAATGATGTAAAGGATTTTTTCCGCCGCTGGTACGTTCCGAATAATGTGACGTTGGTAGTGGCTGGCGATTTTGACCCGGTGCAGGCAAAAGCATGGGTAAATAAATACTTTTCTGAGATTAAGCGGGGAAGCGCCGTAAATAATATGCCGAAAAGACCGGGTGTGGTTCCACAATCAATCAAATTATTCCACGAAGATAATTTCGCCCGTTTGCCACAACTCACGATGGCATGGCCCACCGTTGAGCAATATCACCCGGACTCATATGCACTCTCTGTGCTCGCGCAATATCTTTCACAGGGGAAAAAGGCTCCGTTTTACCAGGTAATTGTTGAGGATAAAAAACTGGCAGCGAGCACAAGTATGTTTCACCGCGAATCCGAATTGGCCGGCAATATGCAATTAACTATTCGTGCCTTTGCTGATAAGGACCTGGATGAGGTGAGCGCGGCAGTTACTGAAGCATTTTCCAAATTTGAAAAAGAAGGTATATCTGAAAATGATCTCAAACGTATCAAAGCCGGGCAGGAAAGACAATTTTATAATGCGCTTTCGAGTGTCTTGGGCAAAAGTGCAGTACTAGCACAATACAATATTTTCGCCGGCGACCCCGGTTACGTTGATAAAGACATCAAAAATATTCTCGCTGTTACAACTGCTGATGTTGTACGTGTATACGACAAGTACATAAAAGGAAAGAATTATGTCGCTACCAGTTTCGTCCCGAAAGGCAGGCCTGAACTTGCCCTGTCCGATTCCAAAAAAGCAGATGTAGTAGAAGAAAAGATCGCGGCTAATGATAATGAACAGGTAGACCCTAATGTAAAAGCAACCTATGCCAAAACTCCCTCCACCTTCGACAGAAGCAAGGAACCGCCCTACGGAAAAGAACCAAAATTGAAAATTCCCTCGGTATGGCAAGCAAAGTTGGCTAATGAAATGCGGCTATATGGAATTGAAAGTAAAGAAGTACCCCTTGTGCAATTTGAAATTGTAATCGGTGGAGGTCAGCTTCTCGACAACATTAATAAAGTTGGTGTCGCTAATATGCTGGCAAGGATGATGACGCAGGGTACAAAACGTAAAACACCTGCCGAACTGGAAGAGGCAATACAGCAATTAGGAGCTTCCATCAATGTATTTGCAGGAACTGAGGACATTCGTATCAGCGTAAATACGCTTGCTAAAAATTTCCAGCCAACCGTCGATCTTGTGAAAGAGATACTACTTGAACCCAGATGGGATGCAAAAGAGTTTGACCTGATAAAACAGTCCGTACTAAGCCAGCTTAAACAACAGGAAGGAGATCCCAACTCGATAGCTCAACAACAATATAATGAGCTTATATATGGACGTTCGAATATCCGCTCGCGTAATATCCTTGGCAGCTCGGCTTCCGTAAAGGAAATTACAATGGAGGACCTAAAGAATTTTTATTCGAACTATATCTCTCCGTCCGTTACGCGTGTACATGTAGTCGGCGCAATAGATCAAATTAAAATTACAAATGGGTTGAAAGACCTGGTGGCTGCATGGAAACCCAAAAAATTCGACATCCCTTCGTGGCCGATAGCGCAGGAAAACAATACTGCAAAGGTCTTTTTCTTTGATGTACCGGATGCAAAACAATCGGTGTTGAGGATTGGTTATCCTGCACTTTCAATTACTGATGCGGATTACTATCCCGCATCAGTGATGAACTATATTCTTGGTGGTGGCGGGTTTGCTTCGCAACTTACCCAGCAATTGCGCGAAGGAAAAGGATATACTTATGGTATAAATTCCAGCTTTTCGGGAACACATACGCCCGGACCTTTCACCATCGCAAGTGGTGTGAGGAGTAATGTGACCTACGAATCCACCCAATTGATAAAAGATATACTGGAGAATTATTCCAAAAATTATTCAGCAGATGATCTCGCCACTACTAAAAGTTTTCTCATCAAAAGTAATGCGCGGGCATTTGAGACGGCAGGCGCAAAGCTGAGTATGCTGGAAAATATCAGTAAATATGGCTGGAAACCTAATTATGTACTTGACCGCGAAAAGATCGTAAAGGAAATGACCGTTGATAAGATCAAATCTCTTTCTAACAAATATCTTGATGTCAACAAAATGGCCTGGCTAGTAGTGGGCGATGCGAAGACACAGTTGGAGCCATTAAAAAAGTTGGGATTAGGAGATCCGGTTTTATTGAATCCGGCGGCGAAAGGCTTTTAGAAGAAGATAAAAGATAAAAGTTAAAAGATAAAAGTTGCCTGCATTTGAAATTGACCTATATGGCTTTGATTTCACGCAGCGCCGCAACGACGCTACGGCATTCTGACATTCGAATAACAACCACCTGTTGCGGCACTGCGGCGCTGCGTGAAACACTTCAGCAATCAAGTCCTATTTCTTGATGGCAACTACGCTACGGCACATTAAAATTCGAATAAAATCTTCTCGTCGCGCCGCTGCGGCGCTGCGTGAAA
>CBFGYO010000122.1:0-12317 GCA_965652975.1 uncultured Chitinophagaceae bacterium
AGAGCGGGAGCTAGTTGTTTTCCCTCGCTCCCGCTCTGTTTCCCGCTCTACTTTAACGGGTATTCATGACCGCAATCGAAACAATGATGTAATTGTGTGCCCGCCAACGGGTATCCGAGGAAAAGATATCCAAAAATAGCAGAGAAGACATTCGAGGCTTTACGTTGTGACAGGATAAGTTCAATATTTTGAGAATTGCATTTCGGGCAGGGAGTCAAAGATTTATGCTGCTCTCGGTCTGCATTAAGAAGCGTCAGTGCTCTTTCCCGATCACGTTCAGCGACCATCAATTTTATGCCCCCAACAGCATTGGAGAGAATCGGGTCGATCGTTACGGTATTCTCGTCCTTCAACCAACACTCAATGCCTTCATCCTTCAACCTTCCTGCTGCTATGTGTGCGGGGACGTAATTGTCGTATGACCAGATATTAACAAATGTCATGATGGAAGGCAAAGTAGCATAAATATTTCACTGGAAATATTAAAACCTTCAGATAGCGTTCGCTCCTGGAGACTAGCCCGAAAAAAGAGTAGCGATCTACTGGTTGAGCATCAACGGCATTACCAGCATTAGCAGTTCTTCATTGTCTTCTTTGTCGGAAGGTTTAATGAGGCCGGCCTTGGTGGGAGTGGACAATTCCATGTTCACCTCATCGCTATCTGCCGCATTCAGCATTTCGATCAGGAATTTGGCATTGAATGCGATCATCAGGTCCTCACCATTGTACTGGCACTTCATTCTTTCATTTCCTTCGAAACTGAAATCCACATCCTGAGCTGCCAGTTGCAGTTCGCTGCCACTGATACTTAGAGCAACCTGGTTGGTGCTTTTATTACTAAACACGCTTACCCTGCGCAGGGCGCTTTGAAAATCATTTTTGTTTACAGTAAGCCTGTATGGGTTGTCGGAAGGAATCACCACTTTATAATCGGGGAAACGAGCGTCGATAAGGCGACAGCTCATTTGCGTTGTTCCGTGTTTTACAAAAAGGTGATTACTGTTGTAGCTAATTGTTATCTCATCTTCGTTTGACGGGATAGCAGCCTTCAACAGGTTAAGTGGCTTACGGGGCACAATAAACGAATCATTCTTCGGGCATTTTGTATCCGTTCTTTTATAACGCACCAGGCGGTGCGCATCAGTGGCCACGCACTGCAATGATTTTTTATCCAGTTCAAAAAATACGCCGGTCATCGCAGGACGAAGATCATCATTGCTTGTAGCAAATAATGTTTTATTGATAGCAGTAACCAGGGCAGAAGCCGTCATCGTAAACGAAGTAGTATCGTCTGCGGCAGGTTCTTTTGGAAAATTGTCCGGATTTTCACCCATCACTTTATACTTTCCGTTGTCGCTGGTGATCTCGATGGCAAAATTCTTGTCGATATTGAAAGTAAGCGGCTGATCGGCGATGTTTTTCAATGAATCGATAAGGATACGAGCAGGTATACAGACTTTGCCGTTGTCCTTAGCTTCGATATCAAGCTGCACCCTCATCACAGTTTCCAGGTCGGTGGCCACTACGGTAAGTTTATTTTTTTCGACTTCAAATAAAAAATCTTCAAGTATGGGAAGTACAGTATTGGCATTGATAACACCGGCAATATGCTGCAATTGCTTCAGTAAGGAGGAAGAGGATACAATAAACTTCATCAGAAAATGCTTTGGGCGAAACTACTGATTTTTAAATTATAGCCAAGAGTTAAGCTTACCCACTTTATTGCCGTTGAAGAGCCCCATTTCCGGGTTAAATTTGCCCCGATGCTTTACAGAAAACGAGTCAGCAGCGAGCAGGCATTGCAAAAGCTTCGGCAATATTGTGGCTACCAGGAACGCTGTCACCAGGAGGTTACCGAAAAGCTTTTCAGTTTAGGAATCAGATCGTCCGAACAAGGAACTATTATCACCACCCTGATCGAAGAAGATTACCTGAACGAAGAGCGCTTTGCCATTGCCTTTGCAGGCGGCAAATTTCGGGTCAAAAACTGGGGACGAAACAAAATCAAATATGAACTACGCCAACGCCAGGTGAGTGATTATTGTATAAAAAAAGCTTTGCAACAGATCGCCGAAGATGACTACATCTTAACACTAAAAAAATTGCTGACCGACAGGATAGAAAGCCTTGGACCCCTGCCTGCTATTGAACAAAGAAAAAAAACTGTTGATTTTCTTGTTGGGAAAGGATATGAAATGGAGATTATTCTTTCGATGCTCCCTTAAAAGAGATAATAGATATTAGTAAATAGATAATAGTTTATTTAGTCGAAGCCAAAATACGTATAGATTTATCCTGAATAGGACAGTTGATTTTAAAAGGAACTAGCGGAACGAAAAAACTTTTATCTTTTAGTTTTTATCTATACTAAAGTTGTCTTTATCCCTCCAAAACGGAAACCTCGCCCTTACGGACTCAAGGTGTTCTTTATCCAACGTGATTGTAAAAACATCTTCCTGTTCATGTTTTTGATACAGCACTTCTCCCAGGGGATCCACTACCATGCTGTCGCCGGAATAATGTATATCATTTCCATCATTACCAACCCTGTTTACGCCTACCAGGTAACATTGATTTTCGATCGCGCGCGCCTGTAATAACGTTTTCCATGCATGACTGCGTCGTTCGGGCCAGTTGGCCACATACACAAGCAAATCGTATTCAAGCATCTTTTCATCATCATCGCCACTTGTAGTTCCCTGGCGTGACCATACGGGAAAACGCAAATCGTAACATACAAGGAGGTTTATCCTCCATCCTTTTACTGATGCAATAAGTCGTTTGTCGCCCGCATCGAAGTGTTTGTCTTCGCCTGCAAACGCGAAGCGATGCCGCTTATCATAAGTACCATATTGACCATTTGGAAGCATCCACACAAGCCTGTTATAATATTTTTTAGGAGATCCTTCTGCAATGATTATACTACCGGTGAGAATAATCCTGTACGTTGATGCAATTTTTTTCATCCAGGCAATGGTTTCTCCCTCCATGGTTTCGGCCAGCAATTCCGGGCGCATGCTAAAGCCGGTGCTAAACATTTCAGGTAGAATCACAAGCTCTGTTCGCCCTTTAATATTTCTTATTTTTTCTTCAAACATGGCCAGGTTTGCAGCTTTATTTTCCCACGCCAGCTCCGACTGAATAATTGTCACAGTAAGGTTACTACTCATTGATAAAAACAGGGTTTTTGGGGTGTTTTTTTCACATTAAAGATACTAAAGGGGGTAGGGCAGAGACTAAAAAGAATTTTTAAGCACAATGGCACCGGCAGGCATTGATTTTGTCCTACTACTATTAAAATGTGGCGTATGAAAAAGCTTAACACTGCCACCACACGAACCATATTTACGGCGCTATGCCTGGCATTTATTTTCCCTGCATGGAGCCAGCAAAATGTTATAGCTGATAAGGACAATCCAAGGCCTGAACTGAAGGCAAGCACACGTTTATCTCCATATATTACTTATATCAGCGCACAGAAATGGAGTGGCTATAATGAAATAAAATGGGTAGCGGCACGTGAAAACGATACCAGAAAATACATTATTGAGTTCAGTACAGATGGCGTGAATTACCAGGCAGCAGGAGAAAAATTAGCAAGCAATAATCTAGACTATGAAATCAGGCATCATATACTTGATGAGCGTCCTATGCTGTATCGCGTGCGGGCTGAATTAATGAATGGAAAAACTGCATACACGGGCAATGTTCTTTTAGATGGAATATCCGTTTCTCCAGTACAATTGTATCCAACAGTTATTACAGGTAATACGGTTAACGTAAATGCATACTGGCCAGTAGAACGCATCCAGGTGTATGCATCCAATGGCGCGCAGGTATATAGCCAGGATGTTGCAGGCAAAAGAGATTATATGGCCATCGTTGTGCCTTCATTGGCAAAGGGAATGTATTGGATGACCTTTTATGGCCGCGGTTGGCAGACAACGGAGAAGTTTGTGGTGCAATAAAGTTTTAAGAGATAAAAACTAAAAGATAAAAGTTTCTTCCTTACATATGTCTTAAGGAATATACCGAATCCTTAAAACAGTAAGAGAGAATGATCGACTTAAAAACTTTTATCTTTTAACTTTTATCTTTTATCGTCCTTTATAAGCTCCATCACCCTCTCCAACTTATAATCACTATTATTCTTTACCGCTTCTACAGTAGGAACTGAAAATACTTCCGGCTGAACGCCACGGCCATTCTTGGGAGCGTTTTTATCGATGACAAGACGGAATAATGGCAACCGGTAGCGTACACCCGTGATGGGAAGTGTGGCATCTGGAATTAGCCAGGCAGAATTGCCGTAAGCTCCTCCACCAGTTTCTTCGCCAACAACTGTTACATTACCCTGCTTCATCAATGCCGAAGCAAACAGCGTAGTGGCAGAAAAAGAATTTCCCCCGGTTATGATATATACCTTGCCGTCATAATGGTTCTTTTTCTTCGGGTTAAAATAGTGTCGCTCGAAATACCCGAAATGATATTTTCCGTCGCGACGCTTTTTTGTAAAAAAGGTGATAAACATCCTGTTCCAGAAGTCGTGCTGGATATAACGCCCGTATGGACTTTTTTTACGTACTGCATACAACGAATCACCTACTTTAAAAGGGTGGTCGGAAATATATCGTGTGATGAGAGTAGAATTGGTGACGCTTCCTCCACCATTGCTGCGCACGTCAATTATCAGGTGACCAATATCATTTTTCCGGAGCGCGCGAAACGACCGGCGGAAAAATTTCTTGAGGCCATACCCTTTTCCGAAAGAAGCGAGATTCATCATTGCCGTTTTATTGGCTGAATCCACCTGGAGCAATCGTACAGCAGCCAGTTGCATATGTCTTCTTTCTTTTTTTGACGGCTGTGGTATATTGGTCATGGCCCGGAATGCGGCGCGCGATACAGTGTCGGTGGCCGGATTGTAAACAGGGATGATTACCGTGGCAGGAGCGCCTGTGCTATCAATATAGTCGATACCATAGCGTGGAGATAAACCAAACAGGGTTGTGTACAATGATCCGAAGAAGCCCCGGTTGCTAAGTGTTTGAAATTTATGCGTCCTGTTGTAGCCATCGGTAGATATATAATTAAAAAGTGTGTCGGAGAGCAGGTTCATCGATCGCCCGTTGATGGCGGTAATGACCGTTCCCCGCTTCAGGATACTATCTTTCCTGTTCAGGTTGCCTACAATAACCGCCGTATCCTGCCAAAGCTTGATGCTAAGAGGAAAGAGTCGACCGATGCGGACGGTGTCGGAATATTTCACCCATTTTTTGGAAGGGCGAACCGATGTATGGCCACAACTTATTTTAGCAGTAACATAATTCAATACCTTTCTAAACTCGGGTTCGGTCATGGAGTCTTTCAGCAGCCCTTGGCCGTAACTGAAATAATAATCCATACTGTCTTTCGGGGTATACCAATACAGGCTGGGGTGATGTGATTCCAGTATTTCCTGGTAAAGGGAATAGTCTTTTTGTACCTCCTGGAGGCTATATTTTCGTGTGGGCGAAAGGGATGATTTACTGACACCACATCCTGCCATTCCAATTGTCACAAAAAATAAGATCAGTAAACTCCGCATAATCGATATACATCCTTTTTTCCGCGTGCAGCGGCATCTAATTCTTTTTCAAATGGTTCCACCCCTGTGCTGTGATCGAGTGCTTGCTTCCACCCTTTGTAATAATGGTAGAGCCCAGTTCGGCCTCCGTCATATACCCCACCACGCTAATTTCCTCATTTAATACCAATTTATCATGTTGTGATTGAGGAATGGTAAACAGCAATTCATAATCTTCGCCCCCGCTCAATGCACAGGCTGTAGGATCTATCTCAAATTTAAAAGCTGCTTTTTTCATTTCTTCCGCAATCGGAATCTTTTCTTCATACAACACACAACCAAGACGGCTATCCGTACAAATATGTAATATTTCAGAGCTCAATCCATCGCTGATATCCATCATGGCCGTAGGTATAATCTCTTCTTTTGCCAGGAACTCAATTATATCTTTTCTTGCCTCCGGCTTCAATAGCTTGCCAATTACAAAAGATTCGCCCTCCAGGTCGGGTTGCACACCCGGGCTCTCAACGAATATCTTCTTTTCTCTTTCAAGAAACAATAAGCCTACATAGGCGGCACCGAGATTACCGCTTACACAAATGAGATCACCTTTTTGAGCGGTACCCCTCTTCACAAAACTGCCGGGGGCAACTTCGCCGATTGCCGTTACGGATATAATAAATCCTTTGTTTGAGGAGGTGGTATCGCCGCCTACCAGGTCCACACCATATTTGGCACAGGCAGCATATACGCCTTCATAAAATTCGTCGAGCGCTTCGAGGCTAAAGCGATTGCTGATGCCGATGCTGATTACCACCTGCGTGGGCATTGCATTCATTGCATAAATATCGCTCAGGTTCACAACAATGCTTTTATACCCGAGATGTTTGAGCGGAGTGTACATGAGATCAAAATGCACGCCCTCTACCAGCAGGTCCGTAGTTACCACTGTTTGCCTGCCGAAATGATCGATCACGGCAGCATCATCACCCACACCGAGTACTGACGAAGCATTTTGCAATTCGATATTCCTGGTAAGATGTTCGATTAAGCCAAATTCGCCCAACGACGCTATCTCGGTTCTGTTATTTTCTGCCATCAATACATTTTTATTTTCCAGATAAATTTCTCTTTTTCCTTATAAAATTTCACTTCGCCTCCATAGCTGTTCAGATCGATTTTTTGTGTTTCCTTATAATTCTGTACATCTCTACGGTGGTCTGAGAAATAAAAAACCATGTTGTTGTGATCTATTACCTTAAATCTTACCTGCATGTAAGGAAATCCATCAAAAGCTGTACGGTAAATACCGCCCTTACCAGTCATTTCTTCTTTAGAAAACGGCCAACTGTTGAAGTCTTCCCGAAATGAAACGATCTTGTCGAGCAAAGCAGGTGATGGCTTTTCTTTCTGTATGTTTTTTTTGCCGCGTGGCGTATATGTAATCGTATTGCAGGATGACGCAAACGACAACAAAAGAATAGTGACGAAAAGTCTAGCGTATAAGTTCATATTGAGATAATAAATTAAAGGCTGCCTCCATTGATTACACGCAGCATCTCGTCGTGTATCCGTCCGTTCGAAGCCAGGATGCGATGCTGGTACGGTGAAAATGTGTTTCCTTCGAAATCTGTAACCTTTCCACCAGCCTCTTCCACGATCAGGTAGCCTGCGGCACTATCCCAGGCTTCAAGTTTGTGTTCATAAAAACCATCGAAACGCCCGGCAGCTACCCAGCAAAGATCGATAGCTGCAGATCCTAACCTGCGCACCGGTACACCCTTGCGTATAAATCGTTCGAATATTTCCAGGGGACCATTTGCCATATTGATATAAGTGTAGGGAAAGCCGGTTACAAGGCAGGCTTTAACGGTTTCCGTTTGATCGCTTACCCTGATAGGTTTACCATTGAGGGTAGATCCTTTGCCTTTTTCTGCAAAGAACAACTCATTCATATGTGGATTGTAAACCGCGCCGAGAATGATCTTTCCCTCATGCTCAATCCCGATCGACACACAATTAAGCGGGATGCCATGAGCAAAGTTTACAGTTCCGTCGATAGGGTCGATAATCCATTTATATGTTGAATCCTGCTTTAGCTCGCCAGCTTCTTCACTTAATATCTGGTGCCCCGGGTGTGCGGCTTTGATTACGTCGATTATTGCTTTTTCCGCTGCATGATCTGCTTCGGTTACCAGGTTATTAACCCCTTCCTTATTGCTAATAGTAAAAGTATTATTGAAAAAACGTTGAATTTCGGCGGCACCGGCTTTCACCGCCCCGATTAATGTAGATTGAAGCATAAGGGCAAAGATAAACCCGATTTTAGATTGCAGATTTTAGATTTTAGATTTGGCCCTTCATGCTGTTGTCGGTTATCATAGTGAATTACAACGTAAAACATTTCCTGGAGCAATGCCTATTTTCTGTGCAAAAGGCCTGTCGCGACCTGGAAGCGGAGATTATTGTTGTCGACAACAACTCATCAGACAATAGTCTTGAATACCTCAGGCCACGGTTTCCGGCCGTCAGGTTTATTTGCAACAATGAAAACCAGGGATTCGCCAGGGCTTGCAACCAGGGGCTATTGGTATCAACTGGTAGTTATGTACTGTTTCTAAATCCAGACACCATCGTTCCGGAAGATTGTTTTGTAAAGTGTATTGCGTTTCTTGAATCAAATCCCGGTGTCGGCGCAGCCGGCATCCGCATGGTGGATGGTAAAGGCAGCTTTTTGAAGGAATCAAAACGTGCTTTTCCGTCGCCCCTTACTTCATTATTTAAATTATCAGGACTGGCAAGAGCTTTCCCTTCGTCGGGCACCTTTGCTCGTTATCATCTCGGGCACCTGCATGAAAATAGCAATCATGAAATAGATGTGTTAGCGGGTGCTTTTCTTATGATCAAGCGGGATGTACTTGACAAGACGGGTAGCTTTGACGAAAAGTTCTTTATGTATGGCGAAGATGTGGATCTCAGTTACCGGATACAGGAAGCCGGCTTTAAAAATTTCTATTTTTCCGAATGTAGCATAATCCATTTCAAGGGCGAAAGCACGCGCAAGGGAAGCATGAACTATGTACGGATGTTTTATACCGCCATGAGCCTGTTTGTAAGTAAACATTATGGCAGTGGCAGGGCGGGCTTTTTTAATTTCCTTATTCATATCGCTATCTGGATAAGGGCATTTTTATCGGCAGTGGGTCGATTTATCCGCCGTATCGGACTTCCGTTGATTGATGCAGCACTTATCTTATTATCATTCTGGCTTGTAAAAACAGTGTGGAGCAATTTTGTAAAAACGGATACAGCGTATTCCAACAGGCTCCTCAACATCGCCTTCCCTGCATTTACGTGTGTGTACCTGCTTACCGCCTATTATGCCGGTTTATACGATCGCTGGTACAAGCGAGCGCAACTTATCCGCTCTACACTTACGGCGACCATTGTATTGCTCGCGGGCTATGCTTTGCTGCCGGAACAGTATCGTTTTTCAAGGGCCATTGTTTTATTCGGAGCAGTGCTTTCGTTTGTGCTGATCAGTATATTAAGATGGTTATTGATAAAAACTGACGTGTTGGAAAGTAACAGGCAGAATGCTGAACATGCAGGAACACTTATCGTAGGTACAGCATCGGAATACGAAACCGCCAAACAACTGATGGAAGAAAGCGGGATGGAAGAACGCATCCTTGGACGAATAGCAGTACATAAAAATGACCAGTCAGTAATTGGAAACATTACGGAATTGAAGAGTATTGCAAGCGCACTTCCCGTCAACGAAATTATTTTTTGCGAAGGCACGCTTTCATTTCGTGAGATCATTGGGTGTATGCCCGACCTGCCACGTGATGCAAGTTTGAAATTTCATGCTGCCGGCAGCGAAAGCATTGTGGGTAGCGATTCCAAGGACCGGTCGGGCGAGGCACTGTCAAAAGAAAACGGGTTCAATCTTTCCAATCCATACAACCGGCGGATAAAACGTTTGATAGACGTAAGCGTAGCCGTTAGTAGCCTGCTTACCTTTCCTCTTCATCTGCTAATCGTAAAAAACCCATTAAAATTTTTAAAACATTGCGCGCTTGTAATAGCTGGTCGCCGTACATGGGTAGGATATGCAACAAGCGGGAAAAATCTACCCTCATTACGCCCGGGTGTCATTGCTTTCAACGGAATACCTCTTTCTGCAAAGCAGGAATTAGCGGCCGAAAGTTTGCTACTAATGGACTACTGGTATGCTAAAGACTTCGAACCCGTAAATGACCTGAAATTGATCTGGAAATCCTTTCGCCGCCTGGGAGGCTAAATAAGTTTTACATGGTATACAGGATATACTTGAAAATCCCGTTAAAAAGTAAAAAGAATTGCAAGGCGCACAAATATCTAAAGGGTTAATTCTGCTGACTTTGCGTGGTACCATTGCTGTATATTCGCGGCAATTAAACATAACATTGTGTAATTTTAAAGATATTGAAGGCTCTTAATGGCGACGATCATAGATATTAAACTTCCAAAGGCAATTGCCGCAGCCCTGCGCATACCCCCAAACGATCCGCGGCGGCAGCAGTTGCGGGTATTAAAGAAACTGTTGAAGAAGGCTCGCTTTACCGAGTTTGGTCAACAATATCGCTTTGATGAAGCATTGCTAAGTCGCCACCCCGCACGCAGCTTCCAGGAAAACGTACCGGTGCATGACTACAATAACATATATGAGAACTGGTGGAAGAAAACGCTCGAAGGTGTACCTGATGTAACCTGGCCAGGCAAGATCATGTATTATGCATTAAGTTCAGGTACTTCAGAGGCTGCAAGTAAATATATACCTGTAACGAGGGATATGCTTCGTAGCAATACCGTCAATTACCTGCGGCAGCTATTCAGCCTGCTGAGTTATGAAGAGGCTAATAAGAAAGCTATGACCAAAGGCTTTCTGATGTTGGGCGGTGCTACAGACCTCAAAAAAGGAAAAGCCGGGTGGTATGCAGGTGATCTCAGTGGTATTTTGGCAAAGAAAAGACCATTCTGGTTCCAGACCTTTTATAAACCGGGAGGCCGGATTGCCGCGTTGAGCGACTGGAATCAAAAGCTCAACGAGATCGTAGAACATGCGAGGGAATGGGATATCGGTTACATCGTAGGCGTGCCCGCCTGGTGCCAGATGTGCATGGAAATGGTGATTGATCATTACCAGGTAAAAAATATACACGAGATATGGCCCAACTTCAGCTTCTTCGTGCATGGTGGTGTAGCCTTTGAACCTTATAAAAAAGGGTTTGAAAAATTATTAGGAAAACCGATAGTATATATCGAGAACTACCTGTCGAGTGAAGGGTTTATTGGTTACAAAACACGTGAACATGCTCGCGGCATGCAACTGATACTGAACAATAATATCTTTTTTGAATTTGTACCCTTCGACGATAAGAATTTTGATAGCGAAGGCATGTTGGTAACCAAGCCGGAAACCAAAATGATTCATGAAGTGGAAGAGGGAAAAGAGTATGCATTGCTCATGAGCACCAACTCAGGAGCATGGCGCTACCTCATCGGGGATACGATAAAGTTTGTGGATGTTGAAAAAAGCGAAGTGGTTATCACAGGCCGCACCAAACATTTTTTGAGTCTCGTTGGTGAACACCTGAGCGTGGAAAATATGAATAAGGCGATTGAGCTGGTAAGCGAAGAGTTGAACGTAAGTATTCCGGAGTATACTGTGGTAGGATTTCCATACGAAGGATTTTTTGCTCACCGATGGTATGTGGCCACAAATGATAAAGTAGATGCTGAATTGTTGCGTAAGCGGATCGATGAAAACCTGCGCATGCTCAATGATGATTATGCCACGGAAAGAGACAGTGCTTTAAAAGAAGTATTCCTGGAAGTATTGTCCGAAGAAAATTTCATGCGGTTTATGGAGTTGAAGGGTAAGCTGGGAAGCCAACACAAATTCCCGCGGGTGATGAAGGGCAAAATGCTTGAAGAATGGAACAGATTCCTTAAAACGGGGAAGATCTGAATACACAGAATGACAGAGCACCTCTTTCCAAAAAAACGAAAGGGGTTTTTTATTTTTAGCAATTGAATTCTATGTTTCAAAGTTTGATACAGGGTATAGGGCTGGGACTTTTGTTGAGCATTGCGGTAGGACCCGTATTGTTTACCACTATCAAACAAAGCCTCAACAATGGTCATAAGGGAGGTCTTGCATTTGTGATCGGTATTTCGGTAAGCGATATCGCGCTGGTGCTTATCAGCAATGTATTTACGCAGTTGTTTGCCGAACTGAAGCAGTTGAAAGTAGAAATTGGTATAGTAGGTTGCGTATTCCTGGTGACGATGGGTATCTATTTCCTTTTTTTTAAAAAAGTAACTGTGAATGCCGAAGGCAAGCAGGTGATTTTAAAATTCAGGAAGCGTGACTACCTGAGGATTGCGGCCTCCGGATTTCTGATGAATTCATTAAGCCCGGGCTGCATTCTATTTTGGATCACCTGGTCTACGGCATTTGTTCCTTATCCCATTGAAGACAGACTGATTATTTTTACTACATGCCTTGCGATGGTGCTGGCATTGGACATTGCGAAAGTGATGCTCGCGGGCAAGATCCGCAACCGCCTTACTCCACATAATATCCATATCTTGAACCGGATCAATGGCGTAATCCTGATTGGTTTTGGTTTGGCGTTGATATGGGGTCTTGTGTTTTATAAAAATGGATTGCCTGCATGAAGAAAAAAGGATTCATGGCTTC
>CBFGYO010000123.1:0-12294 GCA_965652975.1 uncultured Chitinophagaceae bacterium
GCCTGAATTTGATACCTCACACGTCAAAAATATTGTCTTGCTGGGCCACGCCGGCTGCGGTAAGACCACGTTAGCGGAATGCATGCTGTTCGAAGCTGGAATAATTAATCGCCGCGGCAGCATAGCCGAACGAAACACTACCGGAGATTACCACGAACTTGAACAGGAACGTGGTAATTCTATTTTTAGCAAGCTCCTGCACACCAAATGGCGCGGGTATAAGATCAATATACTGGATACACCGGGCTATGACGACTTCGTGGGTGAAGTTATTTCCGCATTACGTGTTGCCGATACCGGCGTAATGCTGCTCAATGCCGTCATGGGTGTAGAGGTAGGTACCGATATCATCTGGGAATACACGGAGAAATTCAAGACCCCGATGATATTTGCCGTAAACAAACTGGATGATGACAATGCCGACTTCGACAGAACGGTACGCGAAGCGAAAACGCATTTCGGGAATAAAGTGGTGGTGGTGCAATACCCCCGGCAAACAGGCTCCGGGTTTCATGAGATCATCGATGTACTACGGATGACCATGTACAAATTCAAGGACACGGGTGGCAAACCTGAAAAACTACCGATACCAGAGGATGAGCAGGCTAAAGCAGATGAGTTGCATAAAGAGCTAATCGAAGCTATTGCCAGTAATGATGAAACCCTCATGGAAAAATATTTCGACAAAGGTGAGTTGGATGAAGACGAGATGAAGGCGGGTATGAAAAAAGCGATGATTAATCACGATCTCTTTCCTTTATTCGCTTTATCTGCTGAACGTAATATGGGTAGTGGGCGGCTGATGGGCTTCATAGATAATGTGTGCCCCAGTGCGAATGAAATGCCAGCGCAACGTACACAAAAAGGGGAGGAGCTCAAGTGCGATGCAAATGGACCAGCCTGTGTATTTGTATATAAAACCGTAAGTGAACCACATGTTGGCGAATTGTCCTTCTTCAAAGTATACTCCGGCACTATCAAATCGGGAATGGAATTGGAGAACGAATCAACCGGCGTAACGGAAAAGATCAACCAACTCTTTCTCGTGGAAGGTAATAAACGTACTTCCATCAATGAATTGGTTGCGGGGGATATCGGTGCTACACTCAAACTGAAAAATACACATGTCAATAACACCCTGCATATCCGCGGGCGTAATTATGAACTACCTACAATTGAATTTCCGCCACCAAATATGACCGTAGCTATCGAATCGCTGAAAAAAGGCGAGGAGGAAAAGTTGTCGCAGGCTTTACACCAGCTACGCGAGGAAGATCCAACTTTACTGGTAGAGGTGTCGCAGGAGTTGAAGCAAACGCTTATCCATTGCCAGGGAGATATGCACCTGGCAGTTGCAAAATGGAAGATCGAACGTCAGCATAAACTGGATGTGCGATTTGTAAAACCACGTATTGCTTATCGGGAGACTATCCGTAAGATGGCTGATGCAAGTTACCGACACAAAAAACAAAGTGGAGGCGCCGGGCAATTTGGTGAAGTCTTTATGCGCATTGAACCCTGGTATGAGGGTATGCCCGAACCGAAGGATCTGAATGTACGTGGAAGAGATACGCATGATCTTGATTGGGGCGGCAAACTCGTATTCTATAATTGTATCGTTGGCGGTGCGATCGACGCACGATTTCTGCCATCGATATTAAAAGGCGTGATGGAGAAAATGCAAAATGGTCCGTTGACGGGTTCTTATGCAAGGGATATCCGGGTATCAGTATATGATGGTAAAATGCACCCCGTTGATAGCAATGATATTTCATTTAAAATTGCGGGACTGCAGGCTTTTCGCCAGGCGTTCCAACAGGCCGATCCGCAAATACTGGAACCGATGTATCATGTTGAAGTATTATGTCCCGACGATCTTACCGGAGCCGTTATGGGCGACCTGCAAAGCAGGCGGGCTATCGTGGAAGGGATCGATAGTGAGGGGCACTTTCAAAAGGTAATAGCAAAAGTACCGTTGGCGGAAATGGATGGTTACTCCTCATCACTGCGTTCGATTACGCAGGGCAGGGCCAAGTTCAAGATGAGCTTTTTAGGATATGAAGCGCTGCCATTTGAATTGCAACGGAAATTGATTGATGAATATAGCAAGACGGCGAAGGAAGAATTTGCATAGTTCGCGAGTGTAGATAAAAGTTAAAAGTTAAAAGATAAAAGATAAAAGTTCCCTCGGGTTGGAGTTACCAACCGGAGGGAACTTTTATCTTTTTCACCTGGCGTGAATAATGCCCGGAAAGTGGCAATTACCTCCTCATTTTCGCGAAAAATAACGGACGATGTGTATTAAAAACTTGGTTATTTCAAGTTATCCGCAGTAAATTGTTCGTAGAAATAAGTGTTAACTCTCATGTGCGCCTAAACCTTTCCTATTAGTTCATGCATTTTTTGTGTTGCGCGACCCGATACGAGCATCTTTAAATTATCTTACCGATTGAATTGAAAAGCCTGGCTATTCCACATCATTTTGATTTGACATGCATGTTTACAAATGATACCGTTGGAAGTTGAAATGGATATTATTCTCCGGCTCAAGAAGGGCGATGAGAAGGCGATGGCATACATTTTCAAAATGTATCATAAAAGTCTTTGTTATTTTGCGCGCCAGTTAATCCATAATGAAGAGCAGGCAGAGGACATCGTTGCAGAAACCTTTGTGAAGTTATGGCAAAGGAATACCGACTTTGAGAACCTGGCGACTATCCGATCCTTTATGTATGTAACAATTCGAAATAGTTGCAGTAATTATCTCCGGCACATACACCGCAAGGCTGCTTCACATGAACGTATACTTGGCTCTGCTGAAAGAGATGAAGATTATATTGAGAGCAGGATGGTGAAAGCGGATTTGTTGCGAATTATTTTGGAAGAGGTAGAAAGTTTACCTCCGATACGCCGGAAAATATTCAAGATGATATTCGTAGAGGATCTGAGCATATTCGAGATAGCAACGAAATTGAATATAACAGTGGATACGGTGCGGGTGCAAAAAGCGCGTGCAATTTATAGTATCCGGAATGTTATTTTGAAGAAAGGTATTTTGCTTACGGGATCAGGGTGGGTGTACGAGGTATTTTTCTCCCGAATGTAAGAGGATTTGCGCATCGCAAGCGGTGAAGTTTGAGGAGAAATGTGGTGTAAAAACATGGCATGTACATTTTTTGCGACTTGATATATGTTACTTCCAGATGATGCTCTTAAGGGCGGCCCGCGTTCCAGTCTTATTTCCGCAGCATTGAAACTCTCGCTTATGCATCACCGTATTACTTTTTTTTATTTTTCTGTAAATGATTTCTTCCACTCAGGTGTTTTAATATTTCAGGCAATGCGCTGAAAGAACCCGTTGAAAAAAAATCACAAATGAACGAACAGATTGTTTCGATACTATATAAAAGAATAAATGGCACTACGCTCACCTATGAAGAAGAGTTACTGCTGGAAGGCTGGATGGCTGACTCTCCACGCAACCGTGAGTTGTATGAGGAGGTAATGGACCCCGCGAAATTAAAATCAGAGATTCAGGAGATGTTGGGTTATGATAGCCGGGGATTATGGAAAAAGATTATGCGGGAGTTGCCTTCTAAAAAGAACAAGGTTATCCCGTTATACCGAAGAGCGATGTTCCGGTATGTTGCTGCGGCAATTGTAGTAGCAGCGATAGGTGCGGGCGTTTATTTTTATATGAATAATAAAAATCCTGGTACCACTATGTCAACCGTTGAGCCGGCTACAGCAAAACCTTCGGGTGATATGGCCCCCGGAATGGAGAAGGCGGTGTTGATCCTGGCGGATGGAACGAAGATAATACTGGACAATTCTGCGAATGGTGAAATAGCGCGGCAGGGGGGCACGGTGGTATTGAAGGAAGACGGGTTGCTTGCGTATAATACAAAGCAGCAGGCACAGGGAGGTAAGGTATTGTACAATACCATACAGACGGGCAGGGCGGAGCAGTTTTCATCGTTGGTATTATCGGATGGTAGTAAGATCTGGCTTAATTCGGTGTCTTCGATCCGGTTCCCGACAGCATTTAGCGGGGATGAACGGGTTGTTGAGGTTACGGGCGAGGTTTATTTCGAAGTGGCAAAGAATATAGCAAAGCCATTTCGGGTAATTACTAAAGGTATGTCGGTGGAAGTCCTGGGAACGCAATTCAATGTAAATGCATATGATGATGAGGCCTTGGTAAGAACTACGCTGATTGAAGGATCGGTAAGGGTGAACAATAATAATAAGGTGATGGTGATGCAGCCGGGGCAGCAGGCGCTGATGATACCGCAGGGAGCGCTGACTATACGCAATGATATCGATACAAGGGAAGCAATAGCCTGGAAGAATGGGATCTTTTTATTCCCTAAAAGTGATATGAAGACGATTATGCGGCAGGTATCGCGTTGGTACGGAGTAGATGTGGTATTTGAAGATGCGATTCCCGGGTATTTTGTTGCGACACTACCGCGAAATGTACCGGTGTCAAAACTTTTGACAATGTTTGAAATGGCGGGTGGGGTACATTTTGAAATTGATGAAGCTAAACGAGTGATTACGGTACGGCAATGAGAGCTACGAGCTGCGACCCTCGAGCCTCGAGCTATACTTCGCATTTTGGAAATTGGATTATTTAAAAGTGAAGATAACAGCATAAATATATGCTCCTGGGCCAGGTTCGAAGCGTTGGCCCGAAGCTCGCCGCTAAAAAATTCGTTATGAAAAAAGCGATCTGTATCTGTCTTGGTATTTTAAGTATGGCCTTTAGTAAGGCCCAGGGACCGGTTTCCTGGACCTATAGTGCAACGAAAATCTCCGGTACGGTTTACGAGGTTCGGTTAAAAGCCAGCATTCAGGACGGCTGGCATTTATATGCCCAGGGTCAACCGGAGAATTTCCTGGGCATTCCCACGACGATAAAGTTTAATAAGCATCCTTTGGTGGTATTGAATGGAAAGCCGAAAGAAATAGGTAAGCTTGAAAAAGCGACGGAACCAACATTGGATATTGAATCGTGGCAGTATAATGATGAAGTGGTATTTGTACAGCGTGTACAGTTGCGCAATAAGGTAAGAACAAATATTAGTGGCAGTATAGAATTCCAGGTGTGTACGGATAATAAATGTTTACCGCCGGCTACGGTGAATTTCCAGGTGCCGGTTAATTAATAAAAATCATCCCGAAGGCAAGCGTCACATAAACTCGCTGCCATCCTCATTCTTCTATTGTGTGTAGTTCGCCTGCGTTGCCACCTGGTAATGCAGGCTTTTACCAGGCGCTATTGGTAACAGTAGGGGTTTACACTGGGGAGTAGGTCGAGTGATAAAAACTAATTTTGAAAAGCAGAAAATTCAGATACGATAGCGTGGAAAAAAAACCGGCAGTGTTCTAGCACTACCGGTAAGAAAGGTTCAATAAACACACAGCGGAAACTGTATTATTCAATTAAACCCAACAAGACAAAAGTATGCAACAAAATACTTTTGGCAAAGGATTGCCTGTGCGGCATAGCCAAATTTTAAATATCCTCCGGATCATGAAAATCACGGCTATTTTATTAACTGCATTCTGTTTACACGCCGGAGCGAACGGCTTTTCGCAAACGGTGACGATAACGGCGAAGAATGCACCCCTGGAGCGCATATTCTCGGAGATACAGCAACAAACAGGATATGGTTTTATCTATCGCTGGGAGAATATGCAGAATGCGAAACGTGTGACCATAGAGGTAAACAAAGCACCATTAAAAGATGTACTGGAGCTGTGCTTTAAAGGACAGCCACTAACTTATAACGTGGTGGATGGTACGGTGATTGTAAGCCTTCGTGCGGGCGGCGAAAATGAAGAGGAGCGGCAACAGGCGCTCATTGATGTAAAGGGGAGGGTGGTGAATGATAATAATGAACCAGTAGCCGGTGCCAGCATTGCGGTAAAAGGAACATCCAAACTCACCACGACAAATGAAAAGGGTGAGTTTTTTCTTACGGCTATTGAAGCACAGTCGGTATTGCTTGTTACGCATGTGAGTTTTGAGCCGTATGAAATAAATCTGAATGGGAGAAGTGAGGTGGCTGTGCAATTGAAGACCAACGTGAGTGAGCTGACGGCAGTAGCGATCAACACCGGGTACCAGGTGTTGAAGCCGAATGAGGTGACGGGGTCGGTATCGCAGCCGGACAAGCAAATGTATAATGCAAGGGTGTCGACTGATGTACTTAGCAAACTTGAAGGCATTACAAGTGGACTGGTATTTAATCGGACAAATAGAGGAGTGCCGAGTATTAGTATAAGGGGACGCAGTACCATCTTCGCAAATACAGACCCTTTAATAGTAGTGGATAATTTTCCTTATGATGGTGATATCAATAATATTAACCCAAATGATATTGAACGTATAGATATACTAAAGGATGCTGCAGCCGCTTCAATATGGGGTGTAAGGGCAGGGAATGGGGTGATAGTTATAACTACTAAAAAGGGTAAGTTCAATCAACCACTAAAAGTGGAGTTAAATACGAATGTAACATTCGGAGAGAAACCCGATTTGTATTATGATCGGGGATTTCTTAAATCTTCTGATTTTATTGATGTAGAGATTTTCCTGTTTGGGAAGGGGAGGTATAATGCGGATTTTACTTCTGCTACGAAAACACCTATCTCACCATTGGTGGAGGTTTTGCAAAAACGTAAACTAAATCAAATTAGCGCTGTAGATTCAGCAATACAAGTTGATGCATTGAGAGGCTTTGACGTGAGGGATGAGCTTTTAAAATACTTTTATAGGTGTTCAATCAATCAGCAGTATGCGATTAATCTCAGTGGAGGGAACAATTATATCGCGTATTTCTTTTCGGCAGGATTTGACAAAAATGCATTTAGTTTAGCTGGTAACGAGGGCGAAAGAATTACTCTAAACTCAAGTGCTACGTTTAAACCGATAAGAAACTTGGAGGTGTTGGTTGGAGTCAATTACTCTCAAACTGCTACCCGCATTAATAATACAGTTAGCGAACTAAGTTCGGGTAGACCTCCTTATCCCTATACACGATTTACAAATGATGATAATTTGCCGACGCCTATTGTTAAAGACTATCGCGAAATCTATGCAGATACGGTTGGAAGTGGGAAACTCTTAAACTGGCGATATTTTCCATTGGATGAATTGGCATCAAAAGATAACAGCAGTATGCTATCGGATATTAGAACGACCGTCAATTTTAAATACCAAATCCTAGGTGGATTATTCGCAGAAGCGAAATATCAGTATGAAAAAGCAGTGACAGAAGGTGAACAATTGAATAGTTTGGAAAGTTATAGCACAAGAAACCTGATTAATAAATTTACTAGGATAAATAGTGACGGTACGATTAGATATAACATCCCATTAGGGGGTATACTAAATACTAAATGGAGTGATTTAAATGCTAATGCTGTTAGAGGTCATCTTAGTTATTATCGAGGATGGATAAAGGGTAAGATTTCGGTAATAGCCGGGGCCGAGATCAGGGAAATAAAAGTAAACTCGGAATCTAATGTGACATATGGTTACGACCCTAATACAGTTTCATTTAGCCAGGTAAATTTTGATTCAACATATACAGTGTTGCCCTCAGGATCAAGCCGGGTTCCTAATAATAAAAACTTCACACGCGTTGTAGATCGATTTCGCTCTTATTTTGCCAATGCAGCGTACACATATATTGATCGATATACACTTTCATTAAGTGGCCGCATTGACCAATCGAACTTACTTGGTGTAGAGACCAATCAAAAATCAGTACCACTTTGGTCCGTAGGTGCTAAATGGCAATTGAGTAAAGAAAATTTTTTTCACTTAAGGTGGTTACCTAATATACAACTTCGCACTACTTATGGATATAATGGAAATCTTAACAAAACAATTTCCGCCTATGTGATAGCCAGATTTATGCCAGGTATAATGAACCCGCCACCTATTGCGACAATTCAAAACGCGGGTAATCCGGAATTAAGGTGGGAAAAAATAAGGATTGTAAATTTCGGGATAGACTTTGGTTTTAAAAATGATGTGATCACGGGAAGTATTGATTATTATTTAAAAAAAGGCGTAGATATAATTGGAGATGCACCTGTGCCTTCCAGTACAGGGTTTTCCAACGTTCGAGGAAATTTTTCGAACATTTCAGGTAAGGGTTATGATATAAGTCTCATCGCCAATTTACTCAATAAACAATTGAAATGGACTGCTGCAGTGCTATTTAGTAACACTCAGGATAAAGTGACCAAATTTACTGGGACGGGTGCAGGAGTTGGAACCGCTTTTGTATTAGAAGGTAGGCCAGTATCAATTGTTACATCGATTCCTTGGGCTGGTTTGGATCCATCTAACGGTGACCCTAGGGGCATATTAGCTGATACCATTTCCAAAAATTACGGGGCTCTCAATGCTATATTATTAAAGGATCAAATTTATAATGGGCCGGCTAACCCAGTATATTTTGGAGGCTTACGAAATACGTTCAGCTGGAATGGAGTTTCTCTTTCATTCAATTTAAGCTTTAAAAGCGGTTATTATTTTAAACGTAATGTATTGTCTTATAACAGTCTTTTTTCTGAAGGCGTTGGTCATATTGACTATAACCGAAGATGGCAGAACAAGGGCGATGAAGCTCTTACTGACGTTCCATCCTTACAATACCCTTTAGTATCAGGACGGGATTTATTTTATATTAATTCGGAAGCTGTTGTGGAGAGGGGTGATCATATCCGTTTTCAAGATATAAGCTTAAGTTATGCATTTGGGAAGTCAATTCTTCAAAAACTTAGAATGAATAGGTTGGAAGCTTATATCTATGCTAATAACTTGGGAATACTTTGGAGGGCTAATGAATTTGAAATTGATCCCGACTACCAACTAGGATATCCTTCGCCGCGAACGATCTCCTTTGGAATAAGAGCGGGATTTTGATTATAAACTATTTGCAGTATGAAAGTTAAGTCAATAAAATATTTGTTTGTGGTGTTAGTGGCCATCCAATGTTGTCAATCATGTAAGAAAGCGTGGCTCGATATCAAACCCGATCAATCTTTGGTAGTCCCTGAAACCCTAAAGGATGTAGAAGCGATCTTAAATAATACTGGGGTATTTAATCAATCGGTAACGCCACGCCTCGGTGAAATGAGCTCCGATGATTATTATATTACTTCCTCAGTTTTTCAGGCCCGGAATGATTTGGATCGAAATGTTCATACATGGGCACCTGGCTATCTGTATGGTTCAACTTTAAATTTATCTGATTGGGATGGTGCCTATCGAATGATTTACAACAGCAATGTAGCACTTGAAACTTTGGCTGCGATAAATGTCACAAATGCTAGCAATCTGAACTGGGAGAATTTGAGAGGGCAAGCTCTATTTTTTAGAGCACACGCCTATTACCAATTGGCTCAGATTTTTTCCAAACCGTATTCAAAAGTCACAGCGAGTACTGATCTGGGATTGATTGTGAGAACAGTTTCAAATATTAATGAACCCTCAATTCGTTTTAGTGTTCAGGCTAGTTATGAAAAAATTCTAGCAGATTTGAAGGAAGCTAAGGATTTATTAACGAATACAACACCTACCTATCCGACAATTCCTTATCGCCCCGCTGCACTGGCGCTTTTGGCCAGGACATATCTTGTAATGGAAAATTATGATAGTGCACTTTTTTATGCGGATGAGACGCTTAAAGTAAAAAATACGCTGGTAAAATATTCTTCTTCATACAATAGTTCAATAGCAAATCCGATACCGCGTTACTCCGCGGAAATTATATTTGATTGTAGCATGCCGGGTACTACAGTTTTTCCACACAATAACGGGCAAGGGATTGTTGACAGTACTTTATATAAATCATTCTCTGTCGATGATGCCAGAAGAACGATTTTCTTCAAAGAAATTCCTTCGCCCGGTGGGCGTTTGGCATTTTGCGGTAGCTATTCTGGAGTGGCTGCAAACTTATTCACAGGGATTGCTACAGACGAGATCTATTTAATACGCGCAGAATGTAACGCAAGGAAAAATAATGTTTCGCATGCCATGGCAGATCTTAACCTGTTACTGGAAAAAAAGATGGAAGCACACCGCTACCTTTCTGCCTTTAAATGCAGTAGATGCAGAAGATGCGTTAAGAAAGATTCTAACTGAAAGACGAAAAGAGCTTTGTTTTAGAGGTGTTCGGTGGACAGACCTTAGGAGATTAAATAAGGACCTGCGCTTTCAAAAAACACTTACTCGAGTTATAAATAACCAAATGTATACACTACTTCCTAATGATAATCGCTATGTTTTATCGATCCCAAATAGCGAAATACTCATCAGTGGTGTCGATCAGAACCCTCGATAACAACCTAAACTGCTATATGAAGACGGTCATTATATTTCTGATCATCTTATTTGGGCAATCTGAAATTTATTCCCAGACTAAAACGATAAAACTGGTTTCTGTTGGTGATGATGTAAGCGGGGTAAGACTTTATAATGTAATAAATGCAACCAGGCCGTTAGTGACCATTGGTGATCTAAAGGGAAAGGCTGTCATATTGGATTTTTGGGCAACTTGGTGCTCACCGTGTGTAAGCGGATTTTCGAAATTAGATAGCCTCCAAAGGAAGTATAAGGATTCCTTGCAAATCATCCTTGTCACTTATCAGGATAGACAATCTGTATCAAAATTATTAGCAGCCCTAGGAAAAGTGTGGAGATTGATGCCTATGCCTAATATCGTAGAAGACACAAGCCTTAGTAAAGTGTTTCAGCACAGCATACTTCCTCATAGTGTCTGGATAGGTGCAGATGGCGTTGTGAAAGCGATTACCGGAAAGGAAGAGCTTACCGATGAGAATGTTGCTAAGCTGATTCGAAGACAAAATTTGGACTTGCCTGTAAAAAAAGATCAATCAAAGTATGATACTTTTAAACCACTGATTGCAACGAATCAGCTTTTACCTGGCTCAGACTTGCTCTATCATTCTGTTTTTATGGGGGGATTCAGACAGGGTCTCCCTGCCGCTTCATTGATTGGCAAAGGGTTCATCACACTGCCAAATCATACCATCACTAGGTTATGTCAATTAATCTTGGGCAGGTTCGAGGACCGTTTTATACCTTATAATGTGGTAGTGCTCGAAGGAATGAATAATTTGTCCGATTCTATGGAAGTGGGGATGTTTACAAAAAGGACCAGGTCCATATGGAAATCATTAAGTCATAGCTATATGTACACGTATGAATTCTATTCAGCGGATAGCACAATGCCCCGCGATCAGATGTTTAATTTAGCCGCGGAGGATCTCAATCGTTTTCTTTCCGCCAAAGGTTATATTGGAAAAAAAGAAAATAGGGATGTCGAAGTATACGCTTTAATTCGAACCTCAAATCTAGATAAAATAGCAACAAAAGGTGGTACACCTCATTCGTCATTTACCGATTACTCATTAGTAATGTCGAATTTACCTATCGGGCGATTTATCAGTCCTCTTCACACGCAGATTAATCTTGATAAACCTCTTCCTTTGGTAGACATGACGGGATACAAAGGAAAAGTCGATATCTCGATATCAGGTAATCTTAAAGATATTGATGTAATCAATAAGGAGTTGGAAAAATTTGGTTTAAAATTTAATAAACAGGTTAATACGACTGAAGTAATAGTTATAAAAAAACTACACACAGAAAAGTAAATTCGAATTTCGCAACAAAACCACAAACATTCAAGAGAACGCATGTGATTTTGCCTTTATAATGAGATGTAACTATCGATTCATCTTCATCTTTATAAAAAATTGTTCCAGTAATACCTTCATTGGATTTGACTTAACGGTTAATAAGTTCCAAAATTTTATCTACTCTATTGCGGTTTTGGGTTTTCACCATTTCAATTACCTGGATGATAATTCTCCTGGCGCATTGGCAAAGCAAAAAACCACAAACATTCAAGCGAATGCTTGTGGTTTTGGACTTTATAAAGATTTAAATTATTGATTATCTTCTTTATAAACAATAGTTCCAGGAGTACCTTCAGTGGATATGTCTCTGTTAGTATAGTGTCTAGCGCAAATTAACCCGTCAGGCGTGCTACCAAGGCAACCAAACGAAGAAATGGGGTCAACTACAGCCCCTGAAGTTTCAAAATCAGAAGACAATGGTGTTACTGTGTATGACAGTTCGCTTTTTACTTCGAAATAGCCTGTTTCTGCGAAGCTTACTTTTTTGCTAAACGCACTCCCCACAGCAAACACCACAGCCAAAACGGCTACTAAAAATGATAA
>CBFGYO010000124.1:0-12206 GCA_965652975.1 uncultured Chitinophagaceae bacterium
AAGTTGCCTTCGTTCGGGAAAACCGAACGAAGGCAACTTTTATCTTTTATCTGGCTCGGGCCTCAGAGTTTCCTACCAGTTACTAAAGCGGAACCCAAAAGTATAAGGCGTCATATCCAAACCCCTTTCGTACATATTCTTGAAAGCGTATGATCCATAAAAGCGTACCGGTCCAAGCGAGATTTCGGCTACATAAGACAGTTTCCACCGGTCGATTTCGAAATCATCCTTCGCTTTTTCAACTCCTTCATCCGAAGTCTTCGTTTTATTACGGGCACTATACATATATCCTGCACTTACGCCTGCGCTAAAACCAAATCCTCTTTCCCGCTGCGGCGTGAAGTTGAAATTGATCATCATCGGAACGGTAAGGTAGTCTGTGGCAAGTTTGCTTTTTGTATAACTGCGTTCGGGCGTATTGTCCAATTCTACCCTGGGTGGGTCTACTACCGGGGGTGGGCTGGCTATATAACGTACACGCTGTTTGTAATAATAGTTATTCAACTCCAGTCCCAACCCATACTTCAGGTTTACCACGTGCTTAACCACATTGAACCTCTGCATGAAAAACCAGATGTTGACGTTCCTCGACTTGCCATCCTTCAAATCAAACCAGCTTTTGTTGGAACCGGGCGCGTATCCCTGTGCTTCAGCGCTGTTGTAATCGGTATTGTCGTCGTAATTGGAACAACCGATATCGATGATCCACCAGTTGGTGCTTAGGTTGGAAGGTTTGTCGCGTTTGCGTTCACTGATGTACGGTATACCATCGCGTTCAACCTTTTTGTTTTTACTGTCCTTGTCGCGGATGATGATCATTCCGCCGATGTGAATGGTGTCGGATTTATTTTCCTGTTTGGTGCTGTCTGTTTGGGCTATTCCGGCTACAGCAAATCCTATCAGCATGCAAAGCATAAAGATCCTCTTCATGTTCTAAATTTTTACAATGATATTAATTAATTATTTGAGCCTGATGGCCAGCCCGCCTACAAGTAAACGATCGTCATCGTCTGTGGCTTCAATGTTGGTTCTTTTTTCAAAGGTCCGCGTTACCTTCCTGAAAAAACCGCGAAGCTTATTTTTCTTACCATCAGGTAGTTCGTCTTCTATCACTTCGGGCGTGCCATTGAAAGACGTTGGTATCGCACCCTTTGTTACAGCATCATTTGCTCTGAATTCTGGATTATTTGTTAAAGCTTCTTTTGCAGGTGTATTTACACGATCGATATTTTTATTTCCCAGGTCTGCCATTAAAGCATCTTCTTCTTTGTATTCAGGTTGTGGCAGATTATTCGATTTATCTTTTTTCGGTGTCGTATTATTAGCTGCGGTTTCAATTTTCACTTCGCCGCTACTTTTTTTCAACTGATTATTTTGCTTTGATGGCTCAATGTTCTTCGTTTCATTTATTGCCACCTGTTGTTGCACACCGGCACTAGCCTGGTTGCCTGCCACTTTATCATCCTGTATGGTAGTTTTGCCGGTAGTTGATTCTGCAGGAATACTTACCGGGCTTTCTGTAGTAGCCACAGGTGTACCAGTTTGCTCACCGTTATTATTGTTATTGATTAATGTAATTGCAGTTGTTGCAGCTACCGCAAGTAATACTGCGGCTGCAGCCATCCGCCACCACATAACAGGCCTCTTCTTTTCATCTCTGCGATACAGGCTTTCTTTGTCAGGAAATACAATGGACTCAGGTGTAAGTTTCAATCTTTGCAACTGCGTTAATGTATTTCTCACTTCCGCCGACTCGTCGGCCAGTCGTTCCACGGCAGCCCGTTGCGTTTCATTCAACTCGTTATCTATATACAATACCAGCCATTCCTCGTAATTGGAAAAAGTGGAAATAGAACTGTTGGAAAACAGCAGGTCCTGTTTATTTTCATAAACAATCTTATCGTCGGGAGTAAATTTTGACTGTAATAAAAGGGAAAGTTCTTCCTGCAGGTCGGGGTGAAGTTTTACAAATTCATCTACCATCCGCCGCTCCGTAGCGTCCAGCTCATTATCCATATACAGGATAAAATACTCTTCGTAATTATGACGGTTGATCAACATTGTTTTTATTTATCTGTCCCATTAATCGGGCAGCTCTCTATATCACATTTTCAAGTTTTACCAGGTACTCTTTCAACTGTACCCTTGCGCGATGCAGGTATACTTTCACCTGGCTTGCATTCAATCCGGTTATTTGTCCGATTTCTTCATAACTATACCCTTCATAATCTTTCAGCAGCACCAGTGACCGTTGTGTTTCGCTTAATCTTGCCAGCGCCTCTTCCAGTATCTTCTTCAGGTTGTTGGCAGGTTTGTGCTGTATTCTTGTGTCTTCGTTAAACTCCTCCTTCAATTGTATCCGCTTCACTTTGCGGATGTGATCGATCATTTGGTGATAGGCAACAGTAAAAAGATAGGACTTGCACTTTGCGGCATCTACCTCTTCGCGGTTGCGCCACATTTTTTCAAATGCTGTTTGCACCACATCCCGGGCATCCTCTTCGTGTCGAAGATTCTTCAGGATGAAGCGATAAACATTGTCAGCATACGTGCCGACACAGTCGTTATATTCCTTTTCGGTCATAAACAGCTATAATCCGGGTTACAAAAATAGGCCTCAATACCCGGAATTTAGAGTAATACGTTTTTTACTAAACTATTGTTACAGGAAAGATGAAATCTTAGTGCAGGACCGCCGAAGTGAAAAACTGGCCAGAAAGGCTTTCGAACATCATATTCTCGCTTTTTCCATCAGTTTTTTTGCAGCATTCCTGCGCGGGAGCTGCGCATGGTGCAGATTTAGAAGGAGTTGAAGATTTTGTTGACCCCAGCACCAGGAGTGTCCCGGCAATGGCGGCAGATACAAAGGCTATGCGGAGTATGTTCTTTCTCATGGTGTGGTTTCTGGATTTGACGAAACTAATAAGCTAAATGTTACAACAAACTTAAACCATGCTCAAACCTGTTGCAAGCACTATTTGACCAGGCGTAGCAATTGGGCGACAGAATGCAGGTTTCGACGGGCGAAATGAGTGCGAGAAAAAGGGCGGGAGCGGGGAACAGTGCGAGAAAAAGTGCGAGAAACAGGGCGGGAGCGAGGGAAGAATAATACCCCCTGGTCCCACTCTGTTTCTCGCTCTGTTCCCCGCTCCCGCTCTGTATTCCACGGGTGCAATATATTTGCGGTAAATAATTCGGTATGAATGAAAAATTTGTGCAAAGGATAGCCGGCGAAGTAGCAGAGATTCAACAGGCAGGATTGTATAAAACTGAGCGGGTAATTACCAGCGCCCAGGGCGCGGAAATCGTTGTGAATGGGAAAACAGTATTGAATTTCTGCGCCAATAATTACCTGGGGCTTTCGTCGCATCCCAAAGTGATTGAAGCGGCTCATAAAGCGATCGAAACACACGGATATGGAATGAGCAGTGTGCGTTTCATTTGCGGAACCCAGGATATACACAAGGAACTTGAAAAAAAGATATCGACCTTCCTCGGCACGGAAGATACCATTCTATATGCTGCAGCCTTCGACGCCAATGGGGGTGTGTTCGAACCACTCTTTGGCGAACAGGACGCAATTATTTCAGATGCTCTCAACCATGCATCCATCATCGATGGCGTAAGGTTATGCAAAGCGCAGCGGTTTCGCTATGAGCATAATAATATGGAGGACCTTGAAAGCAAATTAAAGGAAGCTGCATCTTGTCGAAGCCGCATCATTGTTACCGACGGATCTTTTAGCATGGACGGTACGATTGCACGCCTCGACCTAATTGTGGCGCTCGCCGAAAAATATGATGCAATAGTGATGATCGATGAATGCCATTCTTCGGGTTTTCTTGGAAAAACAGGACGGGGCACTCATGAATACCGTGGGGTAATGGGTAAGATCGACATTATTACTGGTACACTCGGTAAGGCATTGGGTGGTGCTTCGGGCGGCTTTACATCCGGCAGAAAAGAGATAATAGATATGCTGCGCCAGAAATCAAGGCCATATTTATTCAGCAACACGCTTGCGCCTTCCATCGCCGGTGCTTCGATCGCCGTTTTGGACATGCTTACAGAAACAACAACGCTTCGTGATAAGCTTGAATACAATACCAAATACTTCCGCGACCAGATGACGGCCGCAGGTTTTGATATCAAACCGGGCGATCACCCCATTGTTCCCATCATGCTTTATGATGCCGTGCTTGCACAAAATTTTGCAGCAAAACTGCTGGATGAAGGCATATATGTTATTGGCTTTTTCTTCCCCGTCGTAGCAAAGGGCCAGGCCAGGATAAGGGTACAATTGAGCGCAGCTCACGAGCAGGCACACCTGGACAAAGCCATCGCAGCATTTACCAAAATTGGCCGCCAACTTGGAGTGGTTAAGGAAAATGTAGCCGCGGCCCGTTAGTAATTGTACGTTTTAAAGGCTAAATGCGCCTGAAAACGGAGGGAAAAGCAAAATTCTGAGGGATTGGTTATGAAAAGCAACATTCACGTATTATATTCGTTTCACTTACGATGGCTAAAACTCTATAGATCCTTCCTTTGAAATTTCTGAAATTAATTTGTTTACCCAACCCTCATTCAATTTATGAAGAAGCTCTTATTGATTTTTTCGGTGGTGGCGCTGTTTATGTCCACTGTCGCGGTGCTATCATCCTGCTCTGTAAAAAGAGATTGCCAGGGTCATAAGAAATATAAACATCCTGGAGGATTCTATATGTAATCAGATCGTCCGAAGCAATTTTATATATCCTGTCTTGCAAAAGACAGGATTTTTTGTTTAGTAGGCAAAAGGTTGCCAACCTTACCTTTGCGGAAATTGAACATCCCGATGAAATTTGCTGTTTACTCCCTCTTGTGCCTGGTTTTACTGCAAGCCTGCTCTCCCAATAATGTCAACACTGATAATAGCCTTAAACAGTTTTTTGACGACCGTAAAGTGGATGGCTGTTTTGCACTATTGGATAATGGCACCGGCAAATTCACTATCTACAACCTGCCCCGATACCGTGATAGCAGTTATTTACCTGCTTCAACCTTCAAAATAGTGAATGCCCTGGTTGGTTTGCAAACGGGCAAGATCACCAACGACAGTATGGTCATTAAATGGGATGGCGTGCGGCGATCTAATGAAGATTGGAACAAGGACCTTACGATGTATGAAGCTTTCCGGGTGTCGGCTGTCCCTTATTTCCAGGAAGTGGCACGACGGATCGGCAAAGACACGATGGAATACTGGCTCAACAGGATCGGCTATAGTGCTCGCACTGATACCTCCAAAGTGGTTATTACTTCTGCCATCGATACATTTTGGCTCGACAATTCAATGCGGGTAACGCCCGATATGCAACTGGAGCTGGTGAGGAAATTGTATTTCGACCAGCTTCCTGGTTTTTTCAAATTAAACCAGGAAATGGTGAAGAATGCCATGCTCTGGGAATCTAATACTAAATATTCGCTGTCGTATAAAACAGGCTGGGGCTTCAGCAGCGACAATCCCAAAATTCACCTGGGCTGGGTGGTGGGTTGGATAGAGGAAAATAATCATCCCTACTTCTTTGTACTCAATTTTGAATCCCGTGATCCGGAGGCTGATATTCGTACTGTACGCATGGATATATTAAAAGGTATCCTCAAAAAGCTGGGATTTTTCGAAGGGAAAATGTAAAAACACGCAAAAAGGACGGCAATTGATTAATGATACCGGCGATATCCCCACCTTAGCATAAAATTTGCCCAAAAGCAGCGATGGATTTTCAATTTCAATACAGGGACTTCGTTTTGCTCTTTGCGGCTATTCCTGTCCTGATCCTGTTCTACCTGTTTCTTATGCGCTGGAAAAAACGGGTCAGGAAAAAAATGGGTGATGCGCGGTTGATAAAAGCACTTACTTCAAATTTTTCGCCGGCACTGTTTGCATCTAAATATGCGTTACTTTCTATTGCATTTGCCGTAGGCGTGATTGCGGTAATGAATCCACGCAAACCGGGCGCCGCGGACAATATTACCCGCAAAGGCATCGATGTGGTAGTGGCACTGGACGTGAGCAAAAGCATGTTGGCCAATGACCTTGCGCCCAGCCGCCTGGAGCGAGCGAAACAATTTATCAATAAACTCATGGACGTGATGCCCGACGACCGCATCGGCCTGGTGTTGTTTGCCGGTAAAGCTTATATGCAAATGCCGTTGACAGCCGACCATGGATCGGCGCAGTTGTTTGTAAGTGCAGCAAGTCCAGACGCAGTGCCTCAGCAGGGAACGGTAATTAAAGATGCCCTTGACATGAGTGTACGGGCTTTCAACCCGAAGGAACGAAGATTCAAAACCATCGTACTTATTTCAGATGGCGAAGATCATGATCCCGAAGCGGTACAAACAGCAGAAGAGCTGGCCGAACAGGGAGTGATGATCAATACAATCGGCGTAGGCTCACCAGATGGATCATATATTGTTGATCCCGTAACGGGGCAAAACAAAGTGGATGCTTCAGGAGCTACCGTCATCACCAAACTAAATGAAGAAACGCTGCGACAGGTGGCCGAAAAAACAAATGGGGTTTATATCAGGTTGCAGGGAAGCGATGAAGCAGTGAATGAATTAAAGAAGCAGCTTTCGCAAATAGAATCAAAAGCATATGGTGATGTTTCATTGATTAATTACAAAACATTTTATATGTGGTTCGCAGCAGCCATGCTTTTCCTGTTGGTGCTCGAAACCTTTATTCCTGAAAGAAAAAAACAAGCGGCATGAAATACCTGATACTTATACTGGCGATTGCCAATGCCGCAGTAGTGCAGGCCCAGAAAGAAAACGAAATGATACAGGCGGGAAACGACCTGTATCGTAAACAGCAATATGATAAGGCACAGCAGGAATATGCCAGCGCATTGAAAACCCAACCGGCCAATGCCACAGCAAAATATAATATTGCCGCTACTACCTATCGGATGGATAAACAGGATGATGCCATTAAACAGTATGACGAACTTGCAAAAACGGATATCGATGCCGATATGCGGGCAAAGTCTATGTACAACAAAGGCGCTATCCTGAGCAAACAAAAGAAACTTGAAGAAAGTATTGAAGCCTATAAAAGCGCATTGCGAATAAATCCCCAGGACAAGGAAGCCAGGGAAAATCTTCAAAAAGCACTCCTCGAATTAAAAAAGAAGGACCCTCCAAAACAAAAGGATGATCAAAAGAAAAAGCAGCAGCAAAAACAGCAACAGCCAAAAATGAATAAAAAGGAGGCTGAACAACGGCTGAAGTTGCTGGAGCAAAAAGAAAAGGAAGTGCAGCAAAGACTGCAAAAGGAAAAATCGAAGACGGGAGGTTCCCAAACGAAAGACTGGTAAAGAGATAAAAGATAAAAACTAAAAGATAAAAGTGGTTCCAGGTCGAACTCTCCGCCTGTGTAGCACTTTTATCTTTTAGTTTTTATCTTTTATCTAATCGTTAATTTTGCATGTTATCTATGATTTCAAACCCCATCGCAATATCACCCTACCATCGGCTCGCAACGCGCGAGGTAAAAATTGGTAACCTGCTACTTGGCAATTTTCACCCAATACGTGTGCAAACGATGACCACGACAGATACCATGGATACCATCGCTACTGTTGAGCAAAGTATTCGTTGTATTGAAGCAGGATCTGAACTTGTGCGCATTACAGCACCTTCTAAACGTGAGGCAGAGAATTTACTCAACATTAAGAATGAATTGCATAAACGCGGGTACAACACGCCACTGGTAGCTGATATCCATTTTACTCCCAATGCGGCTGAAATAGCTGCGCGGATCGTGGAGAAAGTAAGAGTGAATCCCGGTAATTATGTAGATAAGAAAAAGTTTGAACTGATAGAATATTCTGATGCAGACTACGCTGATGAACTGGAGCGGATCAGGGACCGCTTTACACCACTCATTAAAATCTGCAAGGAGTATGGAACAGCCATGCGCATTGGTACCAACCACGGATCGTTGAGCGATCGCATTATGAGCCGGTATGGCGACACCCCAATGGGTATGGTGGAAAGTGCTATGGAATTTCTGCGCATAGCCCGCGCGGAAAGCTATCACAATATTGTGCTTAGCATGAAGAGCAGCAATCCGCAGGTGATGGTGCAGGCTTACCGGTTGTTAATTAAATCCATGACAGATGAAATGGGCGAATGCTACCCGTTGCACCTGGGTGTTACGGAAGCCGGCGATGGTGAAGATGGCCGTATAAAATCCGCCATTGGTATTGGCAGCCTGCTTGAAGATGGTATCGGAGATACAATTCGCGTGTCGCTCACTGAAGATCCTGAACTTGAAATACCCGTATGCCGCGATTTGGTAAAAAGATATCGTGGGCGAAATGCCGATAAAGCTAAACCAGCACTGGAACCCGTAACCAGGGAAAATAATAACAATAGCGCTCCCGATCCCACCCTTAGTTATGTGCGTCGCGAAACATTTAGTATCGATAATATAGGTGGCCGGCATGTACCCGTCGTTATTGCAGACCTGGGACGAATTGAAAAAATTACACCGCAGCATTTACAGAGTATTGGGTATACCTACGACGAGGCAACAGATAAGTGGAATATTGGAGATGCAGCGGCAGATTATGTTTTCACCGGCAACCAGGTACTTGATTTTGCACTTCCAGGCACACTACGTGTAATAGTTTATCCCGGAAGCTGGAATGAAGTGCAGGATAAGCCAAATTATTTTCCCATTTTCCAGGATAGCGGATTCATCGACGCTGCAATAAAACATCCGAAGCTGAACTTTGTGATGATCGACTGCTTTAGTGATAACGACATGGTAAACCAGTTTCCCCATCTCGACAAGCTTGCAAATGATCCTACAGTTGTGCTATGCCTGAGCAGTACCAATATAAATGCCATGCAATCGGTACGGAGAATGTTTATTGAATTGCAAAACCGCAATATTAAAAACCCGGTGATACTTATTACCGACAGCTATTGGCAAACTCCCGACGAACATCTTATTCATTTTGCTACAGAAACAGGAGCCTTGTTACTTGATGGCTGGGGTGATGGTATTTGCCTGGGTTATAATAGCAAGGCAAAGATGGAAACGATGAAGGTTACCGGAAGAACTTACCTGGATGTAAAAGATATTTACCAGTTTACCAATAATACTGCTTTTAGCATCCTGCAGGCAACCCGAACCAGGATATCGAAAACTGAATATATAAGCTGTCCCAGTTGCGGCCGCACCTTGTTCGACCTGCAGGAAACAACTGCCAGGATTCGATCCCGTACCAATCATCTCAAAGGAGTGAAAATCGCCATTATGGGATGCATTGTAAATGGTCCGGGTGAAATGGCCGATGCTGATTTTGGTTATGTTGGCAGTGGGCCAGGCAAAATCACATTGTACAAGGGCAAAGATGTGGTGAAAAGGAACGTAAATAGCGAAACTGCCGTAGATGAACTTATCAACTTATTGAAGGAAAATGAGGCGTGGGTGGAACCGGCATAATATATTTGAATTTGAAATTTGCTTATGAAAAAGATTCTAATCATACTCCTGGCCTGTTCGGTGATCCTGACGGCTTGTCTCGACAGTGAAACCAAAACCACAATCAATGCAGATGGTTCTGGCAAAATGATTGCAACGGTTGATCTTTCAGAAATGTTGAAGATGATGGCGGGCAGCGAGAAAGAGGGCGGCAATTTTGTAATGGATACAACCATCAACATCAAAAGCTTTTCAGACACAGCATCAAAAATGTCTGCATATCATAAAGCGCTGGTACGTGATATGAAAATCAAGTTATTGATGGATATGCGTGATTTATCCCAATTACAATTCAAGGTTTCGATCGACGCTCCCTTCAAATCACTGGAAGATTTCAATGCCTTGAATGAACTTATGAAGAACAATGATTTTGATGAAATCTTTGACAATGCAATGTCCAACCCCCTGTTATCCGGCGATAAGGAAGATGCTGGATCGTCTAAACCCGGCGACAATTTATTTGCTTCCGTCTTCCCTGCAATTTTCAATTGTAAATACAGTAAAAATTCTATTGTTTGCAAAGTTGATAGTGTAAAGTATAAGCAAACACTCGAAGGCCTGACAAGTATGGATTTTAACATCAATGGCGACATGGAAAGCAAGATGCTGGAAGCCGCCGTTTTTACTAATACGCTTGTACTACCCCGAAAAGTGATAAAGATCACAGGCGATTCCTGGAAAAAAACGAATGATAAAGAACTCGTGCAGACCGGAAATTACCTGGATCTTTATAAACAACCCGGAAAGTATGAATACAGTATCCAGTACTGACAAGCAGGTTAACAGGCTATTTCTTTATTTATTCCTAGTTGTATTTTCAATTGATCTGTTAGCTACAGGTTTCGGAAATGAACCCATGCGCTATTTTTCCAAACCATTGTTGATACCTGCATTGGGTGGTTATCTTTTTATTAATGTCGGTTTGAGAAATGGAGCGAAGTGGATAATGCTGGCATTGCTATTTTCCTGGATTGGAGATGTATTTCTTCTATTTGAATCTCGCAATTCTTCATTTTTCCTGTTGGGGCTTTCGGCTTTTCTTATCGCACATATTTTTTACATTATTTTCTTTCACCACGTAAGAACAATGGAGAAGATAAAAAGTAAGCCGGTGTTGTTAATAGTGGTGGCACTATACTATGCAGCACTTATCACCTTTTTATATCCATATTTAGGTGATATGAAAATTGCAGTGCCTGTATATGGAATTGTAATCAGCTTTATGTTATTGGTTGCGCTCCACATGTTGTATACCGCAAACAAACCTGCAGGGCAAATGATGGCAGCAGGTGCCATTTTATTCGTAATCTCGGATTCAATACTTGCGGTCAATAAATTTTATAGTCCATTCGAAGGTGCGGGAATCGTGATCATGCTTACGTATGGCCTGGCACAGTTGCTGATTGTAACGGGAGCGATACGGTACATTCGTTAGGAGTTCAAAAGAGTATAGGAGAAAAGGAGGGTGTTTTCATTCGGGATTTTGGGTTCGCGCAGATTTGGCTGATTTAGCAGATTTGCGCAGATCTGAAAATAAAATCAGCGCCATCTGCTCAATCTGCTAAATCTGCGAGAACCCAAATTTTGCGGATATAAAACATCTTCAACCGTTGAAAGCACCTCCTTTTTTCTCCTTCAAACTCTTAGCCTAACTTTCCATCTCGCAAAAAGATTATCCCCTTGAACAGAGTCGATCGTTTACACGCAATTTTGGTTCACCTGCAAAGTAAGCGGCGGGTAACTGCACAGGAGCTGGCAGATCGTTTTAACCTTAGTCTCCGCACTGTATACCGCGATGTGAAAGCATTGGAAGAAAGCGGCATCCCCATTATTGGTGAATCAGGTATCGGGTATAGTATTATGGAAGGATACCGGTTGCCACCGGTGATGTTTACACAGGAAGAAGCGTCGGCTTTATTGTTAGGAAGCAAGTTTGTAAACCAGTTTACAGACGCAGCCGTAACAAAATATTTTGATTCTGCGATGTACAAGATAAAAGCGGTGCTTCGATCGTCGGATAAAGATCATGTGGAGGAGTTGGATAGCCGAATAGCGATCGAAACAGGACCGGTTCCTATTGATGAAACGGTATCCTTGCATTTGTCCGCGATGCGCCAGGCTATCGTTGATAAGAAAGTAATCGATATAGAATATTATTCTGTTTATAAGGAAGAAACCACACGCCGCGAAGCTGAACCCATCGGACTGTTTTATTATGCGCAGACATGGCATTTTATTGGATGGTGCCGGTTGCGACAGGATTATCGCGATTTCCGGATGGACAGGATACGAAAGTTTGTATTGAAAGATGAATTTTTCGATGATACAGTTCATCCCTCACTCACTGAATATTTGGGCAAACTAAAAGATGAAAGAGAATTGCAGGAGGCGGTGGTAAGTTTTTCAAAGCATGTGGCAAAATACATGGCATCGCAAAAGTATTACATGGGCTATGTGTCGCAGGAAGAAAAGGAAGATCGGGTGCATATGCGTTTCCTTACAAATAATTTCGAACACATGGCCCGCTGGTTACTCATGTATACTACTGCTGCCCGCGTTGAATCGCCCCAAACACTTGAGGATAAAAGGCGAGAACTTATCGAACAATTAATACGGGATGCAGAAGTAGATAAAAGTTAAAAGATAAAAGATAAAAGTTTTCCCAAAG
>CBFGYO010000125.1:0-12166 GCA_965652975.1 uncultured Chitinophagaceae bacterium
AAGCCTTGATTTTTTTTGTTACTTTTTTGCATCAAGGCAAAAAAGTAAGCGGAGTCTCCGCATATACAGAGGTTGCACGCAAAGCACGCAAAGAAGCGCAAAGCGCGCAAAGATTCTTTAGTACTTACACACCTGAGGGTTGATGGCCGCAGAAAAATGGCGAGGTTGCACGCAAAGACTCTTTAGTACTATAAACCTGAGGGTTGATGGCCGCAGAAAAATGGCGTTAAGAAAATTACGGGGGAAGTCGACACCGCCGCAGGCGGTGAAACGCTGGCGGCGAGCGCTTATTATAATGTAATAATTAGGCCATGCGAAGCGAGTGCCCGCGTTTCGGCTTACACCGTAATTTTTAGCCATTTTTCTGAAGCCTTGATTTTTTTTGTTACTTTTTTGCATCAAGGCAAAAAAGTAAGCGGAGTCTCCGCATACACAGAGGTTGCACGCAAAGAACGCTAAGAAGCGCAAAGCACGCTAAGAAGCTCAAAGCGCGCACAGATTTTTAGGATTACTGTTGCTTCGAGTTATACCGCAAAACTTTCACCACAACCGCAGGTTCTGCTCGCATTAGGATTGCTGAAGTAAAACCCCTTGCCATTCAAACCATCTGAAAAATCAAGAGTTGTATTCACCAGGTATAAAAAGCTTTTAAGATCAGTTACCACTTTTACACCGTTATCTTCAAACACCTGGTCCATTGGCTTCTGCTCATTATCAAAATCCAGCTTATAGCTCAGACCCGAGCAGCCGCCACCCACCACGCTTACGCGTAGGAAATAAGAAGGGTCGCCTGCAACACCGGCGTCGGCCAGTAGCTGCTGTACTTTCGTTTTTGCCTTATCACTTACGTAGATGGCATTTTCCGTAGATACATTCATCTTTAAAATCGGTTTTTACGAAAAAGCGCAGCGGGAGCTGCGCGTTTTATTTTTAATGAACTACACTCTCTTCAAACTTGAGCTCCGGCAGTCCATTCTTTTTTCGATAATCATTTACTGCTGCTTTGATCGCATCTTCCGCAAGTACGGAGCAGTGGATCTTTACAGGAGGAAGATTTAATTCTTCCACAATAGCCATATTGTCTATTGCTACAGCCTCATCAACCGTTTTCCCCTTCAGCCATTCTGTAGCCAGTGAGGATGACGCAATAGCCGAACCGCAGCCAAATGTTTTGAATTTGGCATCGGTGATAAGGCCGGTGGAATCATCTACTTCAATTTGCAGACGCATAACGTCGCCGCACTCTGGTGCGCCAACAAGACCTGTGCCTACATTATTTTTGCTTTTATCCAGCGTACCTACATTTTTAGGGTGCTGGTAGTGGTCTATCACTTTTTCTGAATATGCCATTTTGATAATTTGAAAATGTGAAAATATGGAAATGTGAAAATGATGATCTCCTCATCGCCATATTTACTAATATTGTTTTTAAAGATCTTTTATAGGAAATGTCTGAAATCAAATTGCAAGTGCGTAATCGGAAATGTCCATTCCACATTTTCAGATTTCCACATTAGTATTAGTGGTGCGCCCACTCAATACTATTCATATCAATTCCTTCCTTGAACATTTCCCAAAGCGGGCTCATTTCCCTTAGCTTGTTTACCGTGCTTGTTACCTGTTCAATCGTATAGTCAATCTGCTCTTCCGTGGTAAACCTTCCCAGCCCAAAACGCAGCGAACTATGTGCCAGATCATCACCCAGGCCCAATGCCTTTAACACATACGATGGCTCCAGCGATGCTGATGTACAGGCCGATCCGGATGAAACGGCAATATTCTTATTGAATCCCATCATCAATCCTTCACCTTCTACATATTTAAACGAGATATTGGTTACATGCGGCAACTTGTGTTCCTTGTCGCCATTCAGGTAAGATTCATCAATCTGAAGCAATGCATTTTGCAATTTGTCGCGCAGGGCACTTACACGTGCAGTTTCTTCTTCCATTTCATTCATCGCGATTTCACATGCTTTTCCAAAACCCACAATTCCCGGTACATTGAGTGTACCACTACGCATTCCTCTTTCATGACCGCCACCGTCCATTTGGGCAGTAACTTTTACACGAGGATTTTTCCGGCGTACATATAACGCACCAACACCTTTGGGTCCATACATTTTATGCGCTGAAAACGCCATCAGGTCTATACCGTCTTTATTTACGTCAACGGGTATCTTACCTACGGCCTGCGTGGCATCGCTAAACACCAGGATTCCTTTTTTTCTTGCTAAAGCACTTATCTCTTTCATCGGCATGATGGTACCAATTTCATTATTGGCATACATGATGGCGATAAGGATTGTAGTGGGACGGATGGCTGCTTCCAGCTCCGCAAGGTCGATAAGCCCATTGTCTTTTACCTTAAGGTAGGTAACTTCTCCACCCTCTTTTTCTATATGCTTGCATGTATCAAGCACGGCTTTGTGCTCAATATTGCAGGTAATGATATGGTTGCCTTTGCTGGCATACATTTCAAACACACCTTTCAAAGCAAGATTGTCTGCTTCCGTAGCGCCGGAAGTAAATATGATCTCTTTTGGATCTGCACCAATAAGTTTGGCAACCTGCTCACGGGCATAGTCCACCGCTTCTTCAGCCTGCCAGCCAAACGGATGGTTACGGCTGGCTGCATTACCGAATGAATTGGTAAAATACGGTATCATTGCTTCCACAACCCTTGGATCGCAGGGAGTTGTCGCATTATGGTCAAGATAAATAGGAAAATTCAGCATAAAATTTATAATCGGTTATACGTTTCTAATAAACACAAAATTAGCTCAAAAGGTTCTATCTTAAAGGGTTAATTTCGGCGCTGCAGGCGAATTTACCAATTTCGAAAAGCTATTGATTTTAATGGATTTATGCGTGGTAAGGATATTAGCTCTCCTGCAAACCTACCGGGCTGCTGGCAAACGCATTAGCCGGCCCATAATACCTTAAAACTACGCTATGCAAAAAGTAGAGCATATCGGGATTGCAGTAAAAGAACTCTCCAGTTCCATCCCAATTTTTGAAAAACTGTTGAATACAGCCTGTTACAAGAAAGAAACTGTGGAAGGAGAAAAGGTGAATACAGCTTTTTTCCAGGTAGGAGAAAGCAAGATCGAATTGCTGGAAAGCACGGACCCAGCCGGAGTGATTGCACGCTTTATCGAAAAGAAGGGCGAAGGCGTGCACCATATCGCTTTTGATGTAACAGATATAAAGGCAGAGATGGAAAGGCTGAAAAAAGAAGGGTTTGAGTTGCTTAATGAACAACCCAAACCCGGTGCTGATAATAAGTTAGTTTGTTTCCTGCATCCGAAGCATACCCGTGGAGTGCTTATTGAATTATGCCAGGAAATAAAATCCGTATGATTTAAAGCATTACCTGTTTTGATACTGAAAGGCCCTTACCGTCTGTGACAGTTACCACATAAATTCCTTTAACTGCTGAATTCACGGGTATCAACACCTGGCCTACCGGGTTGCTATATGTTTTATTACCGATCAATTGACCGTTGATAGTTGAAAGTCGAACCATCACCTCTGCATTTACTTTTTGTGAAAAGTGCACATACACCGTTTGAGCGCCACTGGAGCTGATGCTTACATCCATGGCAGCATTGTTATTCTTCACCATTCTTACAACAGTAATTGATGCTTTTCCGTCGAGGTCAACCTGGCGAATACGGTAATATAAAACCGGGGCCGTTGCGTTTCTATCAGTAAATGTATAAGTGTTTACATTCGAAGAATTACCTGCTCCGGCAACTTTTCCCACAACATACCATGTAGTGCCATTTTCACTGCGTTGTACTTCAAAATAATCATTAGATGATTCTTCTGCAGTAGCCCATTGTACCAACACATCATTTTGCTGGCGTGCCACGTTAAAGCCGATAAATTTTACGGGCAGTGGTGCTTCGGGGAAAGGCAAAAAGCCAGATGGGGCAGAACCTGTAGATGAAGTAGCGATAGCTGGCCCATTGATTGCCCCCATCGTACCTACGAATTTTACGTCTCCTCCAATCTTCAAAGTTTCAGAAGGGCTTCCTGCGCCCGTAATGGAACCACCGGCGTAAATGATGATAACGCTATTAACACCCAGCCACAATTTACCATTGTCGATGTTAAGTGTACCGTACACTTTGATATAAAGATCAGAGGTGCTATAGTTTTGAATGTCGTCGATCAGTACCGTTCTGCCCACCGGTATCACTACTGTATCACCATGCTGCGGCAAACGGCTAAGGCTCCAGGTTGATGTATTTTTCCAGTTTCCTGAAGTAGGAACTGCGTTGTTTGTAGGACCAGCAAAAGCTGCGAGTGAAAGAAGGCAAAAAAGTACAGGCAGGTAAAATTGTTTCATAACCACGGATTAATTTATTCTGTTAGGGTATTAAAAAACGTCACAGGTCAACGTAAAAAAACTTAGTAAGTCCAACCTGTATCAGCGACAAACATACTATCCAGTTGTAAAATCCGCAAGTGTTTTCGCGAGTATTTTTTGGAAAGCTTACCGTATTTTTCCTATGGCGGGTTATGAAAAGCTGGCTTTCAATTCATTTAGATAAATAAAAAAATTGAAATTCTTCCATGAATAAAAGAAGAAGGGATCAACCACACCTGATCAAAGTAATGAATATGTCGGTGTTTGTATATGTTGTTCGAGAATATTACGTATGCGTATCGCAGAAAGTCTACCCGTAACAGGTTATGAAGTAAAAATAGTTAGACTGCTTCTTCGGCATCTTTTCCGAGGCCAAGTTTATCTACTGCAATCTGTGCGGCGATCTGGCTAGCATCTTTTTTATTGAAAGCTTTGCCCTGGGCAATTTTTTGTCCATCTACAACTGCGGCGATGGTAAAAAGGCGGCGTCCGTTTTCGAGGCGTTCGTCGAGTGTTTCAAATTCGAGCACCTTCCCGTTTTTATTTGCCCAGCCGTATAGTTTGTTTTTATGATTGATCTCAAGATTTTCGAGGTCATCCATAAACATATGTGGAAGTATGATAAACTCGAGAACCCATTTAGCTGTTTGCTTGTAACCGAAATCAAGGTAAATGGCGCCAACAAGTGCTTCGAGGGTGTTTCCAAATATCTGGCTCACTTTCAACGAGCCATCCATCTTATTATAGAGTGTAATTTTCTTCAGCCCCATCCTGATGGCAATTTCGTTGAGCTGCTGGCGGTTCACCATTTTGCTCCGCATTTCTGTAAGAAAGCCTTCTTCTTTATAGGGATATCTTTTGAAGAGATAGTCGGCGATAAGTGCACTCAATACTGCGTCACCAAGGTATTCAAGCCGTTCATTGTTTTCATCTGCGCCCTCGCGTACCGAACGGTGGGTAAGTGCAGTTTTATACAACGAAATATTGCCCGGCTTGAAACCCAAAATATTCTTGAGTTCCTTTTTAAAAGAAGATCCGGAGTGCTTTTTGAAAAAATTAAACAAATCCACAGAACATCAATCTACGAAATTTTTAGAAATCAGTCATTGTACTTTTTTACAATAACACATGCATTATGCCCGCCAAAACCGAATGTATTGCTCAAAGCTGCATTGACTGTTCGCTGCTGCGCTTTATTAAAAGTGAAGTTCAGCTTAGGATCCAGTTCGGGATCGTCGGTAAAGTGATTTATAGTTGGCGGTACTACATCATGCATAACTGATTTAATACACGCAATAGCTTCAATCACGCCGGCTGCACCAAGGCAATGTCCGGTCATCGATTTGGTTGCGCTAATATTCATCTCGTAAGCATGATCACCAAATACAGCTTTTATCGCTTTTACTTCTGCACCATCGCCGATAGGTGTGGAGGTACCGTGTGTGTTAATATAATCAATGTCTGAGGGCTGCATACCTGCATCATCAAGTGCGGCAAGCATCACGTTTCTTGCACCAAGCCCTTCAGGGTGTGGTGCGGTAATATGATGTGCATCGGCTGTGGCACCACCACCAACCACTTCACAATAAATTTTGGCACCCCTGGCTTTCGCATGTTCAAGTTCTTCCAGAATCAGTATCCCTGCCGCTTCACCCATCACAAACCCGTCGCGGTCTTTATCATAAGGTCTGCTTGCCGTGGTTGGATCATCATTGCGCTCACTCATCGCTTTCATCGCATTGAACCCACCTACACCGGCCTGGCTAATTACAGCTTCGCTACCACCAGTTACAATAATGTCTGCTTTACCAAGTCGCAGCAGGTTGTGTGCTTCAATGATTGCATTTGTGCTGCTGGCGCAGGCGCTAACGACGGCGAAATTGGGTCCGCGCAGGTTATGGCGCATGGAGATTTGTCCCGCCGCTATATCAAGGATCATTTTAGGTATGAAGAAAGGGTTGAATCGCGGTGTGCCATCACCTTTCGCGAAATCCACTACTTCATTTTGAAACGTTATCAAGCCACCAATACCACTGGCAAATACCACTCCTATCCGGTCGGGATTAATATTATCCTGGGTTAATCCCGCATCTGCCATTGCCTGGTCGCTTACAACCAGGGCAAATTGGGTAAACCTGTCGATTTTACGGGCTTCCTTTTTATCAAGGTATTGGGTAGGATCAAAATTCTTTACCTCACAGGCAAATTTTGTGCGGAACCGGGATGCGTCGAACTGGGTAATGTTAGCTGCACCTGAAACACCATTAACCAGCCCATCCCAGTATTCGTCGATTGTATTTCCCAGTGGCGTGAGCGCGCCCATACCTGTAACAACTACCCGTTTGAGTTCCATTCGGACTTTTTAAATATTTACAATGAACAAAGATAAAAACCGCCTTCGCTGCATTGCAACACAGTCAGAAGGCGGAGTTAATTTATATCCTGCCTGCCTAAAACAGGCATTCCCCATTATCCCGCCTGGAGCGGGATGATATATGCATTATTTCGCATGCTCTTCCAGGTAAGACACAGCCTGACCAACTGTAGTGATGGTCTCTGCCTGCTCATCCGGAATGGAGATGTTGAACTCTTTTTCAAATTCCATGATCAGTTCTACGGTGTCTAGCGAATCCGCACCGAGGTCATTGGTGAATGAAGCTTCATTGGTAACTTCTGCTTCGTCAACGCCCAGTTTGTCAACGATGATCTTTTTAACTCTTGATGCAATGTCTGACATGTCTTTTTAGTTTAGTTAATATGGGTGCAAAAATATACTTTTTGGATAAATCAGCATCGTAAACAGCTTTTTTTCCCGATTTGGCTCAATTTACTGGAAACGAATCGATAATAAAGGTAATTAGCAAGTATTCAACTACAAAAAATTAAAGCGAATGTGGTTGGCTGTCTTATAAGTTCTTTGTAATTTGAAAATCTATCAAAAGACCTGGTTAGTAATGGCGTTGAAAATAATAGATCATGGCAGTGAAGAATACCGCCAAATGGTAAAATTGCGGGATGACATCCTGCGCAAGCCACTTGGACTCGGATTTACTCCTGAAGAACTGGAATCGGAGAAAGATAATATGCTTATCGCGGCTTTTGAAGATGAAGACATTCTCGGTTGTTGTATGTTGGTAGAAGAAAAAAGCGACACCGTTCGTCTACGCCAAATGGCTGTATTAAACGACCTGCAGGGAAAAGGGATTGGTCGTGCACTCATGAATTTCGCCGAAAATATTGCCCGCGACCGCGGTTACAAAATAATCAATATGCATGCCCGCATCAATGCCGTGGGCTTTTACGAAAAAATGGGATACAAGATTGCAAGTGAAGAATTCACTGAGATCACTATACCGCATTATGTGATGGAAAAACGTCTTTTTTAGATAAAAGATAAAAGTTAAAAGATAAAAGTTTCTTAAGAGTGACTAGTCTTTTAATTACTCTGTATTTACTCTCTCAGAAAAAAAGCTAACAGGTACTTATTAGCTTTTTCACCACAACTGTTCGCCGGCAGGCCGCTAGAATCGTAGACATATAAAGGATCATAGTCTATGTGTAAACTATAATAATCTATATGTCTATGTGGTAAAAAAAAGCGAATGAAGGCAGCTCCCGTTAAAAAATGATAACTAAAGTATGCAGAATTACAGAAGGAATAATCAGCTCAAAAAAACTTTTATCTTTTATCTTTTAACTTTTATCTCCCTTACTTTTTACCTACCCTCGTCTTCAATATCCCTCTCAACTCCGAAACCTCCTCCCTATCCCTACACCCACTCTTTGGTACCAGGAAGAACGAGCGGCTATCGAAATACAAATGAAAAAAATGAGGACTTTCTATATAATTGCTTAAGGCACTCCAGGGCCATGCACGATTACCCCTTTCATGAGTCAACGTAAAACCTTCAGGTTCGAAACTCATGCTGAAACTATGCTGAAAGGTTTCTGCCCTTTTATAAACGAGGAAGGGAAGTACAAACCAAAAACTTATCATCAGCACTACCCATAAAAAAGATCCAACTAAAAATGCCATCGCAGTGATCTTGCCAAATGCGTACAACGTAATCGAAGTAAGCGCAAACACATTTACAACTATCAGCATCAGCTTTATTTCCGGCCTGCTTATAAAATGATAGCGCAATGCCTGGATCACCTGGTCTTTTTCATAGTTGAAACTTATCGTCATGCTACAAAAATTTTATTTGGGTGTAACCAGGTCTTTTTGGTCAATAGACCATTCGCCCAATTTATCTCCTTTGGTTCCGAAAAACTCTACGGTCATTTTCCTGTTGCCTCGTTCACCAGTAATTGAAAACTTACCATAGTTCTGTTTTTGATCGATTCCTAACACACGGTACGGATTATTTTTTTCAGCATCGCCAAATACATGGCTGCTGGAAGTGAGCGGCGACACAGTAATATCATACAGCGGGTAGGTACCGGGTCGTTGCACTTTAATGATCTCACTATGATGCCGGTCGCCCGTAAGGAATATTACACCGTTAATTTTGTATGCTGCGATGAAATCCATCATTTCATAATATTCAGCAGGAAAATCGAGCCATTTGTCGTACGGTGAAGCAGGATTTAAAACCTGGCTGCCTACTACAATGATCTTGAACGGAGCACTGCTATAGAGCAATGAACTTTTCAGCCATTGCATTTGCTGTTTTCCCAGCATTACTTTGTCTGGGTTAGGCTTACCATTTACGGAATCGTACAGGCGCTCGGAACTTCTCCACCAACGATTGTCGGTAAGAAAGAGATCCACATCACCCCAGCTTGTCATGGTATAAATGCCCTGGCCATTTTCACCAGCAGAAGGATTGCAGTAATAACGGTTGAAAACGTCGCGGCTGATATCTTTCAATACATATTCACCGCCTATATCGTTTGGCCCATAATCGTGGTCGTCCCAAATAGCCAATTGCGGCATAGCTTTTAGAAAAGGCTGCATTACTTTTACAGCGCGGTCGTGACTGGCCCGATACCTTAAACCCCATTCACTATAAAAATCTACTTCCCTGGTGTACCACGAATCGCCAAGCCATAACATAAATGCCGCTTTTTCTTTTGCCATCGTTTCGAATATGGATGAATCTTTGCCGTAAGGCGTACCAGGCCGGTCATAAACTGGTTCGTTGGTATAAGCACAGGAACCTGTAAGGAATGAAAAGTCAGGTGCCGGCTTGCGCCATTGCCACAAATCTTTTGTGGTGAGCTGCCCCGAAGCATTGGAAGTTTTTCCGTTGATGAATACACGATACTCATAGGTAGTATTGGGTTCCAGCCCACCGATAGCAATAGTTACGGGGTTGAATTCATTACCTAATATTCCTTTATGATTGAAAGATCTTATCCTGGTATCTCCTTTTTTGTTTACCTGCAGGGAAACGGATTTTACTTCGGGTGAAACTTCAACCCAAACTTTTGCATCGCGCAATTCTACCGGGCCAAGCATTGGCCCTGAAATGAGTCGGGGCTGACTATAAGAAATCAATGCCTGTAAAAAGGCAGTAATTAATAAATATGTTTTCAGCATCATTAATAATTTATCAGGGCGACATCGAAAATAAGTCAAAAAAAAATCCACCCGGTGAAAGGTGGATTTTTCAATTAAGAATATTTTGACCTATTGAGGAATATTAAGCATTGAGCAAACTTGTTTATAGCTCATTTGCGAAGGGTTCACAGTTACTCCTCTACCACCAAGCACACCACCAGGGATAATTATCCACCTGAATTGATTGCTTGAAGAAACCGTAGCAGGTGCCGTTCCAGGCGTAGCAAAATTGTACCAGCGAATATATAGTGTGCCGGCTGTAGCTACTGATTCAAACCACAAACCAACGTCCGGAAGATGTGTTGGCAGAAGCCTGGCTTCAAGCGGAAATCCCAGAAACTTCGCATATGTCAAGATTGTTCCATTGGCGATAACTCCAGCTGTTAACGAGGTAGCTGGAAAAGCTACATATTTATAGCGAACTCCAAATAATACAGTATCCCGCTGATTTGCTCCAATATCAAACCAATTGGAATAAATCACGTTTGCAGTACCAGCCGGACCTTGCGGACCAGTAGGACCAATCGGGCCAGTCGGACCCGCAGGACCTGCAGGACCGGCAGGACCAGTTGCTCCAGTACCCGGAGGACCTTGCGGACCTGTAGGACCAGCCGGACCTTCCGGTCCTTCTTTCGTACAATTAACGGTTATAAAAACGACAGCTAATAACAAGAGGGAAAGAGAACGGTACTTTCTCATAGCTTTTAGTTTGGCAGTTATTTTAAGTTTTGGTTTTAAAAGTAAACGGATTTTTCCGTATCTCCAAGATGAATTAAAGTTAAGGGGAAAAAACTCAAACTGTTAGTAGCCAGCGAAAAATATTACAATCCGAAACAAATAAAAGATAAAAACTAAAAGATAAAAATGACAATATACAGTTCATGCAGCAGGAGCCTCGCGACACGAAACTCTTTCAACTTTTATCTTTTAGTTTTTATCTTTTATCTTGACCAAAAATCACCATGCGTACCACAACGTCTATCTGTCTCCTTCTCTTCTTGTTTTCTTTTCATGCCCACGCACAATTTAAAAAGGGTGATCGCATGGTGGGAGCAAGTATCGCCAGCATTTTTTATAACAATACCACTGGTGATGTAACAGTAGGATCAGTAACTACGCATTCACTAAACAAGAATTATAGCATCAGTATTGGCCCGATGTACGGATGGTTTATTACCAATAAAACCGTTGTCGGTGGCACGCTAAATATCAACCCCACTGGCCAGACTGTATCGTATGAAAGCAACGGTAATACTTATCAGAAAGACAAAACAAGCGGCTTGAACCTGGGAGCGGGTGCGTTTGCCAGGAGTTATTTTAGTAATGATGGAAGTTTTCTGCCCTTTGGCCAGTTTGCAATTAATGGCGGTGTGATCCAACAAAAAACAAGTGGCTTTTATTATGGAGGCACCGCTCCGTCTAATTATAAATTAACCTATAAAGGCGAGTCTTCTTCAGGTTCTTTTGTAAATATCAGTGCCCTGGCGGGTGTAACGAAGATGTTAAGTGAGAGTGTAGGGCTAGATATTTATGTTGGCTACAATTATTCTTCCACTAAAAACAATTTTCACAAAACTACCCAATATGACCTTGAAGTAGATGGCACCATCGACAACGAAATAAAAAGCGAAAGCAGTTCAACGTACACCAATCATGGGTTGTTGGTTGGTATAGGTTTGCAAATCTTCCTGGGAAAAAAATAAAAACGGCTGCGCATAAGGGTAACTCTTGCCGGTAGGAGAGCCGACAACAAGTATTACCTGGAAATACCTGGGAAATTTATTTATTCATCATCTGTTTAGCCTCGATGCTAAGGGTAGCATGAGGTACTGCGCGAAGGCGTGCTTTGTCGATCAGCTTGCCAGTTACGCGGCATATGCCGTACGTTTTATTCTCAATACGCATCATCGCTTTTTCAAGATGATCAATAAATGTAATCTGGCGGCTGGCCATCTGGCTCAACTGTTCCCTTTCCATACTTACACTGCCATCTTCCATGGTCATGTAGCGCGCCTCATCCATATCGCCACCTTCGTCGCGACGGGTAATGAGGCCCTGGAGGTAAGCAAGCTCTTTCTTCGCAGCATCCAGTTTTTTCTGAATGATTTCCCGGAATTCGGAAAGGTCTGCGTCTGAATATCTCATCGTGGGTCCTGTTTGCTCGTACATAGGGTTAGTGTCTAATACTGATTTTGTAAATTCGGGTTCATACTTCACTGAGCT
>CBFGYO010000126.1:0-12160 GCA_965652975.1 uncultured Chitinophagaceae bacterium
AATAAAATGTAAAAATGAGAATTGCAATCAATGGGATGGGACGTATCGGCAGGCTGTCGGAATTGTGCCAGCGGCTGGCCCGTTTTAAAAAAGAAAATAAGGAACTGCTCACTTACCTGCTCTTTGAAGCGCATGATGAAGAAGAATTTGTACGGGGAATAAAACTCGAGATCGATGCGTTGTTCGAAACTATTAATCTTTCGCACTTATATTTTGCAAAAAAAACACTTCGCAAGATTGTCAGGGTTATCAATAAATATTGTCGCTATAGCGGTAAAAAACAAACGGAGATAGAATTGCGTATTTACTTTTGCACCCGTCTTGTCGAATCTGGGATACCATTTACAAATAATACTGTGATCAGCAACCTGTATGATTCACAGTTGAAAAAGATTCATGCTCTTTTACCGACGCTGCACGAAGACCTGCAACATGATTTCCTTCGATCGATCGAGCCACTTATGGAAGTAAATACCGGGAAAAAAAGGGGCTTTACTTTTTTTCGTCGTTAGTATCCTCCGCGTTTGCCTGCAGCTTTATCGTCGCTTTTTTACGTATGCGCATATTCAACATCTCCACAATCAACGAAAAGGCAATCATTGTATAGATGTAGCTCTTGCTGATCTTTTGGTGAAATCCCTCCGCTACAAGCATAATTCCAATGGCAATAAGGAATGCCAGTGCAAGCATTTGCAATGTCGGGTTTCGATTGATAAAGCGGCTGATAGGTCCCGCAAACGCGATCATAAGTATGATAGAAATAATAACGGCAATGATCATGATCATTACTTCTTCTACCAAACCAATAGCGGTAAGAATGGAATCGAATGAAAAAACCGCATCGATCAGTACGATCTGTATGATGACGGAAGTGAGTGAGGCATATTTGGGTGCTGCAGCAGGATCCTCAACTTTTATCTCCAGCTTTCGGTGAATTTCTAATGTGCTTTTCACAATGAGGAAGAGGCCTCCGGCAAAAAGGATCAGGTCCTTCCAACTGATGGCGATGGGCTGCCCTTTCTCTTTAAAAAAGGGGAGTTCAAACAGGGGATCCTTCAGGCGCATAATGTAGGTGATGGTGAGCAACAGGAGTACACGAAATATCATTGCCAGCAGCAACCCGATCGTTCTCGCCTTTTTTTGCTTATCGGGGCTAAGCTTATCCGACATGATAGAAATGAATATGATATTATCCACTCCTAAAACAATCTCCAGGAAAGTAAGTGTAACAAGGCTCAGCCACACGGCTGGATCTGAAAAATCAGGAATAATCATTCGGTTATTTTCTGGAATTCATTAAAAACTATACCAATCCGTAACCTCCAAATAAGAACGGCCGGAAGATAGTAGCACCGTCGGAAGTTACCAAATACCCGGGCTAATGGGGCAAAAATTCCCTTATCTCTATGCGACTTTTTTTTGCGAAAATCCGGCAATTGAATTAAGTCGTGTTCTTCGTGATATCCTTTGTGCACTTTGTGACCTGTCAATAATGCCCATAAAGATCACCATGCATGGAAGGAGAGTATCATGAATACATACGAAGCTTCGACATCATCTGCTATTACAAAAAATATACATGAGCCTGCAACACCGTAATTGTTCGCCGTATATTCCCGCCACGTAGGCAACAATACCGGGCTGTTATTCCCGTTAAAGTAGTCGTTCTGAGCAAAATGCATCGACGAGCTTAAAAATAATTGCTCCGGTTTCATTAAACCACCATTTTGCATTCAGGTCTATGACCGCAATAAACAATCTATAACTTATGAAAAAAAATCTGTTCGCCCTGTCCGTATTCGCCTTGTTGCTGGCAATCACTTTCGTCTCCTGTCAAAAAGACGAGAAGGATACTACGGATACCACCAACTACGACACTGAAGCTTCTGTGCAGTCGCAGGACCAGTCAAACTTTTCGTCTCAAATTGATGCTGTAACTGCCGATGCCAATATCATCCTGCAATCCAGCGGTTCTTATGCAGGCCGCCCGGATGAAGTGATTACCGGTGTTTGTAATGCCACTTATGCAATGGATAGTTCATCCAACCCTCGTACCATCACAATTACCTATAATGGCGCCAACTGCGTGGGTACGCATACACGTACCGGAACAGTTGTGATTTCCATGCCTTCCGGTACTCGCTGGAAAAATGCGGGTGCTACACTCACATTTACCTATACCAACCTGGTAATTACGCGCGTTAGTGACAATAAAAGCATAACGATAAATGGTACCCATACACTTACCAATGTAAGCGGCGGGCTCTTCATTAATTTCCCGGTAGTAACAACGCTCACACATAAGGTGGAGAGTAACGGCATTACCGTAAAATTCGATGACAATACCGTACGCACGTGGAAAATCGCAAGGCAGCAAACCTATACATACAACAATGGCATCGTACTCACTGTAACGGGCACACATACCGAAGGCAGTGTTACAAATGTTGCAGAATGGGGTACCAACCGTTTCGGTCGCAGTTTCACAACATCAATTACCCAGCCGCTGGTTTTCCGCCAGGATTGTAGTTTCAGGCTGGTGAGTGGTGAAGTAACGCACACCGTTCCCGTATTTACAGCCGTAGGAACTTTTGGCCTGAATTCAACGGGTACACCTACTACATGCCCGGGTGCAGGAGCGTATTATTGTAAACTCGTGTGGACAGGACCGAATAATTCGCATACCATAATTTTCCCTTATTAGGCGCTTCCTGGTTAAGCAGATAAAAGATAAAAGTTAAAAGATAAAAGTTGATTTTATTCGGAAATTCCGCCGGTGAATCACTTTTATCTTTTAACTTTTATCTTTTATCTATTCTGACCAAGTATTTTCGCGCTATGTCCTCATTCCTAGTAAAGAACATAAAAAAGTTATGCGGCGTGCGAACCGATAACCGATTGCTGCGTGGAAAGGATTTGTCCGAGCTACATACCATCGATAATGCTTATTTGCTTGTAGAAGATAACAGGATCGCAGCCTTTGGGCCGATGGAAACATTGACTACTTCGACTAACAACACTATTGATATCGCTGGAGCCTGCGTTTTACCAGCATGGTGCGATAGTCATACTCACCTTGTTTTCCCCGCCAGCAGGGAGTCCGAATTTGTGCAGAAGATCAGAGGAGCCACTTATGCCGAGATTGCTGCAGCCGGCGGTGGTATATTGAACTCGGCCAAAAAATTAAAAGAGACTTCCGAAGACCAGTTGTTCAACCAGGCATGGCAGCGCCTGGAAGAGGTAAGCCGCCTGGGAACCGGGGCCATTGAAATAAAAAGCGGTTATGGACTCAGTACCGAATCCGAACTCAAAATGTTGCGGGTAATAAAAAAATTAAAAGAACGCTCACAACTTACAATCAAATCTACTTTCCTCGGTGCTCATACTTTCCCGCTGGAATATCGCGACGATCATGCAGCTTACATCCGGCTGATCGTTGAAGAGATGTTGCCGGTCATTGCACGTGAAAAATTGGCCGATTATATTGATGTGTTTTGCGAGGAGGGTTTTTTCTCGCCTTCTGAAATGGAAACGATCGTAAAGGCCGGCCAGCGATATGGACTTAAGCCAAAGTTGCATGTAAACCAGCTTCATTCCATTGGTGGCATTGCCAGCGCAGTAAAACTAGGTGCGCTGTCCGTAGATCACCTGGAAGTAATGACGGATAAAGATATTTCTACACTTGCCACAAGTGATACTATCGCAACATTATTGCCTACGGCCGCTTTCTTTTTAAGAATGCAAATGCAGCCGGCAAGGCAAATCATAGATGCAGGTTGTGCGGTGGCACTAGCTTCCGACTACAATCCCGGATCTTCACCCTCCGGGAATATGAACTTTGTTGCTTCATTGAGTTGCATACAAATGAAAATGCTACCCGAAGAAGCGATCAATGCTGGTACGTTAAATGGCGCATACGCTATGGAAACGCAAAATGAAACCGGCAGCATTACTATCGGTAAAAAAGCAAATCTTATTGTCACCAAACAAATACCTTCACTGGCCTACCTGCCATATGCATTTGGCGGCAACCATATTGAAAAAGTAATGATTGAAGGACAATGGGTCTAGCATTTTTCCTTTAATTTCATTGCATGGGCAAACTGAACACGGAACAACTGTTGATAGCTGCCTGCAGTTTAATAGTACTTTCCTACCTTTTTTCAATTGCAAGCCGGTACATCCGAATTCCGTCTGTGTTGCTGCTACTGTTTGCCGGTATTGGTTTTCGTGTAATTGCGGACAGTTACGGTATTAATATCACTTTTTCCGGGCAACTTATCGAGTCGCTGGGTATCGTTGGACTTATCATGATCGTGCTTGAAGCGGGGTTGGATCTTAAATTGGGAAAGGATAAAATCAAACTGATTACCGATTCATTTTTTTCAGCGCTGGTAATTTTTGTGATTTCAACGGCGTTGGTCACCTATATTCTTGTGAGCTGGCTGCATGAGCCCCTGATTAATTGCCTGGTGTATGCGATTCCCCTTTCCATCATGAGCAGCTCAATTGTAATACCCAGCCTGCACCCACTTACGGCGCAGAAAAAAGAATTCCTGGTATACGAAGCATCATTCTCAGATATTATAGGCATTGTAGTTTTCAATTATTTTACTGCGGAAAACACATTGACATGGTCTTCGCTTGGCACATTCAGTGTTAGTATAGTTATGTCGATAGTGCTTTCGGTTGCCCTGTCATTCCTGCTATTTCTAATATTGGCCAAAACGAAACTCAATATTAAATTCTTCCTGATCTTTTCACTGCTCGTTCTTATTTATGCAGGAGGAAAATTAGTTCATCTTCCTTCACTCATCATCATCATTATCTTCGGATTACTCATCAATAATTGGGAAAAGATCAGGTGGCCAAAATTGCTGCATTATTTCCCACACACTGAAGTGGAAGCCTTACGGAATCTCCTGCATTCCGTAACTGCCGAAACTTCCTTCCTGATCCGCACTTTCTTCTTCCTTTTGTTTGGGTTTTCAATCTCCCTCGCCTTCTTGTCTGAAAACAATATCATAATGGTCGGGAGTCTGATTGTTGCTGCATTATTTGTGGTGCGTTTACTATACCTCCGTTTTTTTGTGAAAACAAATGTATTCCCCGAATCGTTCCTGATACCACGTGGACTCATTACCATCGTTCTGTTTTATAAAATTCCACCCCATCTCAAACTAAGCAGTTTTAATGACGGTATTCTTTTTTACATCATTCTTACCACCAGCATTATCATGGCAATCGGTATGATTTTTTACAAAAAGAAACCCGAGCAAGTCGTAGAAGAGGGACAATTTTCTGAACGCGCAGACCTCTTATAAATGTGAAAATGTCGAAATATGGAAATGTGGAAATGATTGACTCCGTAGTTAGAAAAGTTTTTGTCATTTAAGGCTTAGAGTTAAATGACCTAATTATGGTTTCCATCATTTCCACATTTTCATATTTCCACATTTTCATACTTGCCTTCACTTCCATTTGTATAAGTTTTCATTTATTTGCATGAATCAAAAGAGCGAGCATGCAACAAATAATCGAATGTGTACCCAATTTCAGTGAAGGGAACGACCTTTCCATAATTAAACAAATAACTGGCGAAGTAGAATCGGTAGCAGGAGTAAGGTTATTGAATGTAGACCCAGGTAAAGCAACGAACCGTACGGTGGTGACTTTTGTCGGTAGTCCCGAAGCAGTAATTGAAGCAGCATACCTTGCGATTAAAAAAGCCGGTGAACTGATTGATATGAGTACTCACAAAGGTGAACATCCCCGCATGGGAGCTACCGATGTATGCCCGCTGATTCCTATTTCCGGTATCAGCATGGAAGAAACTGCAAAATATGCACAACAGCTTGCCAAGAGAGTAGGAGAAGAGTTAGCCATACCCGTTTATCTCTACGAGGAGGCACAAGCTGATAAAAACCGCAGCAACCTCTCGGTAATCAGGGCCGGAGAATATGAGGGATTTTTTAAGAAAATAACTGAACCTGCCTGGAAACCTGATTATGGACCTGCAGTGTTTGATAAAAAGCGCGGCGGTACCGTTATCGGTGCACGTGATTTCCTGGTAGCATACAATATCAACCTCAATACAACTTCTACACGTCGCGCAAATGCAGTCGCTTTTGATGTACGGGAAGCAGGTCGTGTAAAAAAGGAGAATGGCAAGACCGTATTGGATGCGGACGGCAAACCTGTATCTATTCCGGGAAGCCTGAAAGCAGTAAAAGCCATTGGCTGGTTTATCGAAGAATATGGAATTGCGCAAATTTCTATGAACCTTACCAATATCCGCGTTACACCAGTACATATCGCGTTTGATGAGGCATGCAGAAAAGCGGAGAGCCGGGGCATACGAGTTACCGGTAGCGAGTTGGTAGGACTTGTTCCATTGCAATCGCTTCTCGATGCCGGAAAATACTTTTTAAAAAAGCAACAAAGATCTGCCGGCGTTTCGGAGAAAGAGTTGATCAGGATTGCAATCAAATCATTGGGACTGGATGAACTTGCGCCTTTCAAACCCGAGGAAAGAATTATTGAGTACCTGCTTAAGAGTAAATCAGATACCAGGCTTGTCGACATGTCGCTCAGCGATTTTGCAGACGAAACAGCAAGCGAAAGTCCGGCACCGGGTGGCGGTTCCATTGCAGCTTATATAGGATCGTTGGGGATCGCCCTGGCGGGTATGGTTGCCAATCTATCGTCGCATAAAAAAGGATGGGACGAGCGCTGGGATGAATTCGGCACCTGGGCAGAAAAAGCAGAAGCTTTAAAAAAAGAATTGATTGGGCTGGTGGATGCCGATACCAGGGCATTCAATTTGATAATGACCGCATTCGCATTGCCCAAGACTACGGAAGATGAAAAAAGGTTCAGAAGCAATGCAATACAGGAAGCAACTAAAATTGCTATTGAAGTGCCCTTCCGCGTGATGGAAACGAGTTTTAAGAGCATGGATGTGATAAAAGCGATGGCTGAAACTGGCAATCCAAACTCGGTGTCGGATGCAGGTGTGGGTGCGCTTTGCGCACGGAGTTCAGTAATGGGGGCGTATATGAATGTACGGATCAATGCTGCCAGTTGTGATGACAAAGCCTTTGTTTCAGATATTCTTCAACGCGGCCGCGAAATTGAGAACAATGCCATAGCTTTAGAAACGGAGATTCTTCGAATTGTAGATGGCAAGATTGGCTTGAATTAACCTTTAAAATTGCATGTCAATGGAAAAAACCGAAACGAGAGTTGCTATGCCCGAAACCAAAATCAATTCAATGCGGCACCTCAAGATCTACAATAAGCATGATGTGCTGTCACTGACAAGATTGCGAAGGTTTGAAACAAAATTGGGTGAAAGAATTAAAGTAGTGCAGGATGCAGGAAGTATCGAACAGTCAATTGCCGGCTCTACAGCAAAATATATCCTCTTCGGAATCCCGGAAGACCTGGGAGCAAAAGGTAATTACGGTATTGGAGGTGCCGACACACTATGGGTACCTTTCCTCCAAAACTTTTTAAATATACAGAGCAACGATTTTTTTGATGGAGCCGAAGTATTGCTATTGGGACATTTTGACTTTGGCGATATGCAATACCTCATAGATACAACAGCCAGGGGTGAAGATGAAAAGATAGAAGCCTATCGACATGCTGTGAATACGATTGATGATGAAGTAGAGCAACTGGCAAAAATCATTACCGAAGCAAAGAAAATTCCGATTGCCATAGGAGGGGGACATAATAATTCATACCCTCTTATCAAAGGATCGGCAAAAGGATGGCACAAAGCGGGTGTACTCCCACTTGCGCAAATCAATTGCATCAACCTGGATGCACATGCCGACTATCGCCCCCTCGAAGGACGACACAGCGGGAATGCGTTCCGGTATGCGGAAGAAGATGGTTACCTGCAGAAGTATTGCATCGTAGGCCTACACGAAAATTATCTTCCACAAAATGTATGGGTAGATATGGTGAACAATCCATTTATCGACTGCCTTACCTACGAAGATATTTTCGTGCATGAAAAAAGGACCTTTTTACAGGCAATTGCCCACGCTTCGAGCTTTACCGATGATACACTCACCGGTATTGATATCGATATAGACGGTATTCAAAATACATTGAGCAGCGCGATGACCCCGGTAGGCGTTTCACCCCAACATGCGCGTCAGTACATTTCCTTTACTGCCGCCGCTTCCCGCCCGGCTTACTTGCATATATGTGAAGGCGCCACCCGGTTATCGGATGGACGTACAGATGCGACGAGTGGAAAATTGATTAGTTATTTGGTGAGTGATTTTATAAAGGGGATGGCCATCACTTAATCCAGATAGATAAAAGATAAAAACTAAAAGATAAAAGTTGTATCCAATCGGAGTTTTCGCCAGGATACAACTTTTATCTTTTAGGTTTTATCTTTTATCTAAACGATCAGAGTGCTGCCGCCGTAATTTTTATATCTGCCTTTTCCGACGCCTTTTTAAATCTTGTCAATACCGCTCCCGCATCAGCCTTCTTTTGTGCCACCAATGCCTGGTATAATCCACGCAGTGCCCAGGGATTTTCATTGTTGTAATCTAAATCTTTACGAAAGGTTTTTTCGGCATTGGCAAACTGTCCTGCGAGCAGATAAGCTTTGCCCAGGTAATGTTTTGGATTCAGGAGCCAGTCGCGGGGCTCGGTGTAAATCATATTTTCCTCGATCTTGTTGGCCTGCGAAAATGCATTGATAGCGACAGTATATTTTTTTTCCATTAAAGCGATATTACCTTCGAGCATTTTTTCGGCAACCTTTGCGCCTTCAATGGCGGGTGAAAAAGGTGGGAAGGGAAGCTGCAAAACAGGATCTTTTATTAGCTCTCGTATTGCTTCCAGTTCGTTTCGCGCTTCATCAGGTTTTGACATTTGGGATAGTGCCATGCCACGGCCAAACCGGTAAAAAACATTAGCGTAAACCTGTGATGCCGGTGGTTGCGGATGATCGAGTAATTGTTGCCAACGCGCAAACCTTACATCTGTAATTACAGGCAGCATGTAGATTGCCTGCATATAACTGGCCAGCCCACCCGGCGCCGCAAGGTAATCTGTAGGCGTATTTTTTATAGTTTCAAGCGATGTTTCGATAGCATAAGCCATCCGGCCGGCCATCAGGGCACTGTTTACCTGCATATGCAGGTTGTGAATCACATAGAGAAAATCATTTCCCGCCACGGGAGCATAAAGTGGCAACACCTTTTTATAACTATTGACAGCATTTTCATTTACTGTTATGCCTTTATTATAATGTCCTGTGCGCAGGTAGATATGAGAGGGCATATGAACGGTATGCGACAATGCAGGCGTAATTTTTCCAAGCCGGTCAGCACTGGCAAGCGCTTTTATAGCATATGGCGAAGCTTCCATTACATGAATATAATAGTGGTTAGCGCCCGGATGATTTGGATACCGCGCCAATAGTTTCTCGAGTACAGTACGGATTGTCGGCGTCCAGGGTTTTGGTGTGCCATTGATATTCCAGAGATCCCAGGGATGCTGCAACATAAGCGCATCTGCATACAAAGCCGCTATGTCCGCATCATTCGGGTATTTGGTATAGGCATCCTTCATCCTGTCTACATATAACTGGTTTAGCTTTTCCCGCGATGCAGTAGAGTCGGATGAATAGCGTACCTGCATGGCATTGATCAGCAATTTTTCCCTCTCTGTGCCCGATGCCATCAACTCGTGCGCGCGATGGGAAACTGCCAGTGCCTGTGGCGAAGCAGCATAACCCATGTCGTTGATGTTTGGACCATAAGCCAGGGCTTGTGCCCATTGGATCATCGCAGATGCCGGATCAAATTTTTCGGCTTTCTTAAAAGATGCCATGCCTTCAATGATATGGAAGGAATAGTACATGTTGATGCCCTGGTTGAAATAAAACTGGGCACTATCACTGGTAGTACTAATCTTCCACGTATGATTACCTGAGCCTTCTATTGGCGGTATATCCGTTTCATCAAAATATTTTTCAAGCTGCTCCCAGTCGGGACCGCATCGAATAATCGTTTTTGATTTTTGAGGAGGGGTGGAAGATGTTTGAGTGGCTTCGTTGAAACTAAAAGCGAGAAGTAATGCTGTAACAAATGACAGCAATACCAATAGCAGCAGTCGTGATTTCATAATCCTGGTTTGTCGGCAAAAGTTACGAAGAAAAGGAGTATGAAAATAAATGTGGAAATGTGAAGATGTGGAAATGTGAAAATGAAATACTCTGCATTTAAATTATATAACGTCTTGCGCAGGATATTTCAACTTCAACCATTTCACATTTTCACATTTCCACATTTTCACATTAATTCACTGGCTCCAGGTACTGCGCATAAGAATACCCTTCTTCACCATCGGGCGTGCGCACCAGCCACCACTGGTCATTGCTTTTGCTTACCAGTGTAATGATTTCATCGTGTGCAGCTTTTCCAACAATTGGTTGATCTGTGCCCGGGCCTTTTCGAATATTCAGGTTACTTGATTTGGTAACCACTTTTACTTTTGTGCCCGCTTCTGCTTTGGCGTCGACATTCAATACGAGATCACCTCCGCGAAAATCGGGATCGATCTTGCCGTACGAATCCCAAAGCTGGTCTTTTACACGCCCACTGGGTGCATCACCATCTATATACAGTACACCATTTTGCTCACGTACCTGCAGGTTGCTAACACCTGCAGATTTTGCTGTATCGATCAGCGTTTTATATTTATCCTGAAGTGCCATAAGAAGTCCTCCGTTTTATTTGATGACTAATTTATTTTCAATTTTACGAGGTTTCAATGCATTTATTTTCTGCATCAGTTTCGGCAGGTCTGCTTTGTTGATCTCACCTGTCAACGTTACTACTCCATCATTTACGGTAGCAACTACTCCGGGATTGTCCTTCACTGCATCCTTAGCGAGCGCGGTAAGCGGATCATCGGCTGTTATTTCAACAGAAGGTGCCGTAGATACCGTTGCAATGCTAATATTGTTGTTTACTGAACTTACACCTTTCACGCCTTTTGCTTCCGATGCTGCAGCCGATTTTGTTGCCTCATCTTTTACTTCGCCCGAAAGCGTGGCTACTCCATCTTTTACACTAACGGTTACTGCTGAAAATTCGGGGTTGTTCCTGAGTTCAGAATTAACCGACGTTTCCACGTCTGCATCTTTCACCTTGGATTTGCAACCCGTCATAAAGAAGCTAAATAATACTACTGCAGGAAAAAGCAGTAATGCCTTTGCAATTTTTTGTTTCATACTGATTGTGTTTATAAATAACCCGCCGGGTTATTTTATTAGGAATGTGTGAAACAAGAGTTACAAAGTTTGTACCAAGAGGAATTATTTATCCTGGCCCGATTCGAGTGCCACTATCGCTTCAAACACCTTTTCATAAGTGACATTGTGCCGCGATAGTTCTTCAGATGCCTGTTTATAAGCGGTTTCGGCCTGCAGGAATTTTGTTTTATCTGAATAAGTGGCCGGATCGGAGAGTGAGGTTTCCAATGCCAACTTTTTTTCTGTTAGCGTGGCTATCTGTGCTTCAAGTTGCTGAAATTGCTTCTGGAGCTTTTGTAGTTCCTTTTTTTGATCTTTATTTACGGGCGTATTGACTCCCGGCACCACTGTTTTATTTTCTTTTACAGGTGTTTTTGCCTGGTTAGCCTTTGCTGATTCTTTCTGTGTTTGGGGTATTTGTTCCTTTTCTTTGGCAAGCTGGGCTTTTTTCTCCTCGGCCTGTTGCTTTGCCATTCGTTCATTCCAGGCCACCCATTCATCATACCCACCTTTGAATACTTTGATCTCGTGATCAACAATTTCCCAGATCTTATTGGCGGTTTTGGAAATAAAATAACGGTCGTGGCTCACCAAAATGATGCTTCCCTGGTATTTGTTGAGCGCTTCGATCAGCAAATCGCAACTATGCATGTCCAGGTGATTGGTAGGTTCGTCCAGCATCAGGAAGTTGGCTTTGCTCACAATTGTTTTTGCTAATGCTACCCTGGCCTTTTCACCACCACTCAATATCCTGATCTTTTTGTCGGCGTCATCTCCGCTAAAGAGAAAACAACCCAAAAGTCCGCGCAGCTCCAGCTCGGTCATCTGGCTGCCACACTCCTTCATTTCATGTAAAATAGTATT
>CBFGYO010000127.1:0-12005 GCA_965652975.1 uncultured Chitinophagaceae bacterium
CCCTTGTGATGACTATTATCGGAATAGTTAAAGGTGACCTTTGGTTAGCTGTTGCGTTTGCACTGGCGTTTAGCTTTTCTATTGAAGTAATTTGCCATCGGACCAGGGAAAGAAATTAAATAATGGCTGCAAAGAAAAAAGAGGTATATGCGAGCATATACCTCTTTATTTTAAGGATAACATTATGAACATAATTTCTTGAAAGCTGGTTCTATTCCACAGTTCTTCTTCCGGCAATCAGTGAAATTAGGAAGAGCACGATGAATACAAAGAATAGAATCTTAGCTATCCCTGCTGCTCCCGCAGCGATACCACCAAAGCCGAAAATAGCGGCGATAATGGCAACTATCAGAAAAACAACTGTCCAACGTAACATATCTTATAAGTTTAGATAAAAAATTGGGTTTACTGTTCTAAATATTCTAAAAAACATGCCAATCAACGAACGGACGTGCCAGTCGGGGTAATCCCGTAGGCTTATAAAAAAACGCAAAACCCGCATTTATGGCCAGTTAAAAGATGGCATTCAAAGCGTTACTCAACGAGGTTTTCCTTATATAATTATTTACTCCCAGCCGGTTGGCTCAGTTATTGGACTATAGCTGTTATAGCTCTTAAAACTGAAATGCAATGATTAATTCACTTCTTCGAAGGGGTGCATTTAATGAGGAATTATTTCCGCATACATTGCCTGTTATTGATATCCAACCGAACAAATTCATTATTAAACCCACATTTATGAAATCCATAAAAGGAGGAAAAATCCAGGAAGATGTAGATAGGAAAGAACATTCGACGGATGACGTGACCAGAAAGAAGATTAAAAAACACCTTAGTGATATCCACGACGTGATAACCGACGAGGATATCAAAAACGTTGTCGTTCCCGGTGCGAAGAAAGAAAAGAAAATTACAAAAGAAGATCAACCTAAAAAGCCGGGCGAAAAAGAAGATACTTCACTTGCCAGTTGGAACATACTGGAAGATTAACAACAGTTAAGGCCGTCGCAAAACGCTTTATGCATTCTGAATGTGTAAAGCGTTTTTTTATACAACACCTCCATTCGTCAAGAAACAGTGGCCGATTATCTAAGCTTTTTCTAAATAAAGATTTTACATCCCAAATTACAGGCGATTACAGTTGTACCCGCTTATAACAGCTTATTGCCATTGAAAAAGTATTAATAAGTATTAACAGTGCAGATTGAAAAAGCAAACGGCGCCGCAGTAAATTGCGCCGCCTTGCAATAAACCAACCATGAGAAAGATTTATTTATTGTTGATATCAACGTTAAGCATTGTTACCGTATTTGCCCAAACCCAAAAATTACAGGTAACGGCTACCAGGACTTCTGAAAAAATCACTGTCGACGGTACGTTGAACGAACCAGGTTGGTTGTCAGCTACCAAATTTGGCAACCTGGTCGAAATGCGGCCGACATTCAACAAAGCTGAAGCAGCACAAAACCGCACCGAACTTTATTTCATGTATGATGATGATGCCGTGTATGTAGGAGGTATGTTGCATGAAACGGGACGCGACCAGATATCTACTGATCTTGCCGGCCGCGACAACCCGGGCGCCAATGATTTTATTGGAATCATCTTCGACACTTACCAGGATCGCATAAATGGCCTCGGTTTTTACATAACCCCCCTGGGCGAACAGTTCGACGTCAAATATTCAATCGGCGACGAAGACATGAGCTGGAATACGGTTTACCAGTCAGAAGCAAAAATTCTGGACAATGGATGGTCCTTTGAAATGCGAATACCTTATTCCGCCATACGGTTTAGTAAGGATAAAGTACAGAATTGGGGTTTGCAGGTAATCCGCCGCCGGAGCAAAACCGGTCAGCAGTATTCGTGGAGCCCGGTAGATCCGGCAAAATTTGGATTTATGAACCAGGCCGGGGATCTATTACAAATTACCGATATCAAGCCGCCGGTTAGACTTTCCTTTTCTCCCTACTTCTCCACTTATCTTGGACATAACCCCAGCGCGCCCGACAAAAAATGGAGTACGAGTATCAACGGCGGTATGGATGTAAAGTATGGTATCAGCGATGCGTTTACAATGGACATGACGCTTATTCCTGATTTTGGACAGGTACAAAGTGACAACCAGGTACTCAACCTCTCTCCTTTCGAAGTACGCTATAATGAATACCGAACTTTCTTTAACGAAGGAACCGAACTGTTTAATAAGCGCAACCTGTTTTATAGCCGACGCATCGGGGGCACACCTATGTATCATGATGCACTTCCGAATTTGATCGCGATTGGAGATACAATTTTGAAAAACCCAACAGAAACAAAGCTTATCAATGCAACAAAGATTAGCGGTCGCACAAAAAAGAAATTGGGCGTAGGATTTTTCAATGCCATCAGCAAAGCACAATATGCAACGGTGCTGAATAAAACAACCGGTGAAGAATATAAATACCAGACCAGCCCGCTTACCAATTACAATATCATGGTGCTTGACCAGGCGATGAAAAACAATTCAAGTGTCAGTATCGTGAATACAAATGTGTGGCGGAGCGGAAGCGATTATGATGCGAATGTAACCTCCGTGATGTGGGACCTGTATGACAAAAATGTAGACTGGAATGTTTGGGGCTGGGTAAACCATAGCCGCCTCTCAGGTTACGAAACTGCTGACAAGACAACTACCGGCAACCTGTATAATTTATTTATCGGGAAATTCAAAGGCCGGTTCAATTTCGACGTTCACCGGTTTTATGCCGACGAGCACTACAGCCAGCGCGACTTAGGATTCTTTAATAACAACAATTACCTCGACCATGGTTTTTGGGCGGGTTACAAATGGCTGAAGCCAAAAAGTTTCTATAATAATATTTACGTCAACCTCAATATGACCTATTCCCAGTTGCTGAAACCAAGGGAGTACCAGTATTTTAGGGTGAATGGAAATGTGAATGGTCAATTGAAAAATCTTTGGAGTGTAGGTTTTGCCGGCGACTGGCGGCCGGAATCCCAGGATTTTTACGAACCACGCATGAGTGGCAAAATGGTTCGCCTGCCCGGATCCTGGATGCAGGGATTCTGGATCAATTCTAATCGCGCGAAGAAATTCTCGGCGTCAATTGAACTATACCATCGTATTGCACCACGGTACGATGCGCAGGGAACCGAATTATCCTGGAGCACCAACTACCGGTTTAATAATAAGCTTAGTGCCGGCCTTTCAAGCTATATGGAGTTCTTCAACAAGACGCTTGGATTTGCGTACATCGAAGAGCCTGATGTAATTATGGGACTGCGCGACAGGAGAACCGCGGATAACGTCTTTAATGTGAAATACAATTTCAACAATAAGATGGGCCTCACATTTCGCCTGCGGCATTACTGGAGCAAAGTGGACTATACGCGATTTTTTACCCTGCTGGACGATGGCAATGTGGCTGACCTGAGTGTGGCAAGTCAAAACCCGAACACAAATGTCAATTTTTTCAATATTGATATGAACTACACCTGGCAATTTGCACCGGGAAGTTTCGTAAACATTACATTGAAAACGGCTTCTGAATTGTTTGACCAATATGTAAGGGAAAAATATTATTACAATTTGCGGAGCACTATCCAGTCACCTCAGATAAGTACTTTTTCCATTAAAGTGATTTATTTCCTGGATTACCTGGACCTTAAAGGCAATAAGTCAAAAAGAGCTAGTAATTCTCCGATCCCAGGTTAAGCACCACCGCTTAAAATTATAATATCAATCATAGTAATTGCCTGCAAACAAAATTGCAGGCAAACTTGTTTCGGTGAGGCAGCCTCCCACCCCCTATTTTCGATACTGCAAGTATCATTACAATTAAGTAAATTTAGCTGAAGGTATTTTTTTGCGCGCAGTATTCAACCGGCACCGATATGAAAAAGTGTTTCACCTTTTTTCTATTTATAAGTATTGCCTGTTCATCCCTGGCAACACATATAACAGGAGGTGAAATGTATTATACCTACATGGGAATGGTAAACGGACAACATTCCTACTCCGTAACACTGAAACTATATCAGCGCTGTAACAGTGGACGGCAATTTCCCAATCCAACTATTGTTTCAATTTTTGATAAGACAAATGGAACCCGTTATATCGACGTAACAGTTGCGCTCAATAATATCAGTACTATTAGCATCACTAATCCTGACCCCTGTATTACAAATCCTCCGGATGTTTGTTACGAGGTAGCGTATTATAATTTTCCCGTTACACTTCCTGCAAGTACAGGAGGATATGTAATGTCAAGCCAGGTAAACTATCGTATCAATGGTATCAACAACCTGGCTGGTGGACAAATAGGTGCGATGTATACTGCAGACATACCCGGAACGGCAACAGTTGTTGACGGACCAGTAAATAACAGCGCAAATTTTGTAGGCAGCGACCTTGTGATCGTTTGTGCCAATAATGATTTTAGTTACAGTTTCGCCGCCTCCGATCCCGATGGTGATGTGTTGCGCTATTCTTTTTGCGGAGCATATCAAAGCACGAGTAGTAGTGGTGGACCTTCTGTACCTACGGATCCACCTCCCTTTCCCGAAGTACCGTACAGTCCATTGTATTCGGGAAACAAACCACTTGGCAACCCGGTACATGTAAATCCGAATACCGGCCTCATTACCGGCATGGCTCCACCGGAGGGTATATATGTAGTAACAGTATGTGTTGAAGAAATAAGAGGTGGGCAGGTAATCGCCGTACAGCGAAAGGATATACAAATTAATATTGCAGGATGTGATATTGCCGCGGCTGTGCTTGCTCCTGAATATCTGTTGTGCGACAACACGCAAACGCTTACACTTAACAATTTATCCAACAGCCCATTGATCGTTACGCGACGATGGGAAATCATCAATACCACGGGAAGTATACTCTTGAGTTCCCCCGACCCCGTAATCACCTATTCTTTTCCCGACACTGGGGTGTACAAAGTAAAATTGGTGATCAATCCCGATCAGTCATGTACCGATTCTACAGTTTCTATTGTAAGAGTATACCCGGGTTTTGTTGCGGATTTTACCAATACCGGCGTTTGCGTAAATCGGCCTACATCTTTTACCGATCGCAGCACTTCAGTATTTGGTACGGTGAATAACTGGAGTTGGGATTTTGGCGAACCTTCCACTGCAACAGATAACTCTGTTTTGCAAAACCCCGTATTCACCTACCCGTCCCTTGGTTCCAAATTCGCCAGCCTGATTGTAAGTGACAGTAAAGGTTGCCGTGATACCATACAAAAAACAATTGGCATTATTGACAAGCCACCCATAACACTTGCATTCAGGGATTCACTCGTTTGCATCAATGATAATATACAATTGCAGGCAAGTGGCAGCGGTGTATTCAATTGGAGCCCCGCTGCGGGTTTGATTAATCCAGGTACAGCTACGCCGGTAGTTACTGCCACTACTACTACTACCTATTATGTAGACCTGGATGATAACGGTTGCCGCAACAGGGATTCGGTAAAATTGAGAGTTGTAAACTTTGTTTCTCTTCGGCCTATGAATGACACAGTGATTTGTGCGGGTGATACCGTTAGGCTACGAATAAATACAGATGGTTTTGTATTTGCATGGTCACCTGCCGGGCAATTACTTGATCCAACAGTAAAAGATCCGCTGGCCGTCACCAATACAACTACTGCATATAATGTATTGGTTCGCCTGGGCGGTTGTTCTGCAACTGCTAATATCATCGTTACCGCTATTCCTTATCCCCAGGTAAACGCAGGACCAGATACATCCGTTTGTTACAATACTCCGGCCTTTTTGCATGGTGTTACAAATGGCAACACCTGGAAATGGTCGCCGGAAGGTTCACTTACCAACGCGCTTTCGTTAAACACGATGGCCAGACCTTCCAAAACTACCGCGTATGTTTTGTCATCATTAGATACCAGGGGATGTCCGAAACCGGGAAGAGATACCGTGGTAGTCACCGTATTGCCGAAAATGGCAGTGGACGCCGGCAACGATACGGCCGTGGTGTTGGGTCAACCATTACAACTAAATGGAACCGGGGGTGAAAACTACCAGTGGTCGCCTCCTGCCTATTTATCATCTCCAAACATCGCCAACCCGGTAGCATTATTTTCGGAAACCTCGAATGGACTAACATATAAACTGGTAGCTAGCAGTGCCTTTGGCTGTGTGGACTCTGCATATATTACAATAAAAGTATTTGCGACGGGCCCCACGGTCTTTGTACCGACGGCATTTACACCTAATAATGATGGCCGAAACGATATACTTATTCCTGTGGCAGCGGGAATGAAACAAATAGAATATTTCCGCATATTCAATCGTTGGGGCCAGATGGTGTTCAGCACCACTACTAATGGTCATGGCTGGGACGGACGAATCAATGGGCAAATGCAGGGAACAAACACCTATGTTTGGATGGTAAAAGCAGTCGATTTCAATGGCAATCCCTACTTCCTAAGGGGTGTTGTCACATTGATTCGTTAAAGCTTACCTTTAATCGATTTTGTGAACAACTTGAACCCGGGGCGTCAATGGTTAGCATACAAATTGCTGTTGATAGCTTCTAATGCTAACTAATGGAAATGCGATTTGTTAAAACGATACAATTTACCCGCCTGATAAAAGCTGGTGGCCGCCTCAGAGAATTCAACTTCAGGAAAATCAATAATGCAGATACAGAGCTTTTTACTGTGAATGTGTGTGATGACCGTGGCGAAAGAATCCTGTTTCATATGCTTAAAGAACAGAACGATTGGCGACTTGGTACGCAGCAATTACCCTCGTGGATCGGGCAACAGGAAGGTGAATTGAACAGTGCTATTGAGGATGAACTGAAGAGTAATAATTACAATAGCAGCTACTATAATTAGGTAGATAAAAGTTAAAAGATAAAAGATAAAAGTGATTTTAGGTCGGTGTTTCCGAACTGAAATCACTTTTATCTTTTTAGTTTTTGTTAGACTGTTCCCCACTTCACGTTATAAATGAAAAACTCCCGGCTTTTATAAAACTTCAACCTAAAACAACTTTTATCTTTTAGCCTGCCTGCCGGCAGGCAGGTTTGCATCTTTTATCTTAAATAACAATCTTTGCACCCATTTTTATCCAAAAAAGAAAATGGTACAAGCATATAATTTTTTAGCGTCGTGGCAATTATTTCCAGAGAAAGGCAGTTATGAAATGGGTGAGCGACCGAGAAGCGGCATCTACAGGATTGGAGCGATTGAAGGCAAAAAAGAATTAACGATTTCGCACAATTGGGTAACGCTTGAAAATCTTGCTTTCAATTCTGAATACAGCATCATTGCAGATGGCGACCTGAATGAATTTGCCAATAAGGAACTTGCAGACCAGGCGCAGGTGAATTTCATTGACAGTATAAGTTTCGAAATACATTTTTATCGTGCGGGCCAGGTGATCCTGCATCTCGTGCACGAGATAATGCCCAATGGCTATATGAAGATCACCCAGCAGGGTAATCGTCCTGGTGGTGGTTCCTTTACCAATTACGAGATTTATCACAAGCAAATGAGTGTACTGCCATATGCTGCAAGTGTAAGCGGAGCATTGATAAGACCTACTGAAGAAGGGGTAATAAAACACAAGGCACTTACGGCAATGGAAGAGCAAACGAATATGCAACTGATGCAAATCCGGAAACAAATTGAATTGTTGGCGTTGCAGGCACAGGAGATCCAAAAGCGAAAGGAATTGTCGTTGATGATCTATAGTGCGAGCCTTTCTTTCAAACCCAATATTGGCCAGGTGTATCATTTATACGAAAAAAATGATGGCAGTCACCTCCTTTCACTGGTGTCGCCTAAAGAATGGGGCAAGGGTGGACCCTTCAAGCGATTTATCGCCAGTGTGCGTTTGCTTGCGGACCATACCTGGCAGGAATTGTAGTTATTGTATTTTTGTTTGATGACTAAACTATCGGTAAACATAAATAAGATTGCCACTTTGCGGAATGCCCGGGGTGGTAACAATCCGGATGTGGTAAAGGCCGCCCGGGATGTCGAGCGCTTTGGTGCCGATGGTGTAACGGTGCATCCACGACCCGACGAACGGCATATCCGTTACGATGATGTAAGAGAAATCCGGAAGATCATCACAACCGAGTTCAACATCGAAGGCAATTGCAGTGAACAAAAGTTTGTCGACCTCGTACTGGAAACCCGGCCGCACCAGGTAACCCTGGTGCCGGATAGCGAAGGACAGCTCACCTCCGATCACGGGTGGGATACGGTAAAGCATAAGCGCTATTTGGAAGAAATGATCGGTATTTTTAAAAAGGCGGGAATTCGGGTATCCATATTCGTTGATCCGGTTGTAAGCATGGTGGAGGGCGCAGCAGAGACGGGGACGGACCGCATAGAATTATACACCGAGTCATATGCAAAAAAATTCACGGGCGACAAGGAGGCTGCGGTGCTGCCGTACGTGGAAGCGGCCGCGGTTGCCAGGAAGCTTGGCCTGGGAATCAATGCGGGTCATGATCTGGATCTTCAGAATCTGCGCTTTTTCCGAGAGAAATTGCCTTTTCTAGATGAGGTGAGCATCGGTCATGCCCTGATTTGCGACGCGATATATTACGGTTTTGAAAATGTGATTCAACTTTACAAGAGACAACTTCAATAAACGAGAAATTAATTCTACTAAAATTAATAGGCGCGGAATAAAAGCGTCATCAGCACACATTACATGCCAATCTAATTTACTCACAATCGTAGTTTTACGAGGTGTTTTTACAAAAAATAATTTGGAACGTTTGCAAAAAGTCTTAGTTTTATTTTTCTTTTAACTCCTTTTTAAGGATAGACAACATACTTCTCCTATATCCTTTGCCACCAAATACTCTGATTTTCCTTTATCCTTTGCTTCTGATTTTGTAGCACGCTAACAATTCAATCCCCTACGAACACTCGAGTAATCTACTCCTATAGACTGCTATCCACCCCCTACGAAATTGCATTGGTTAATGTGATTTGCATTTTAGCATCTTCAATTTTGTTAACAAAAACATTAAGTTTTATGAGAGAATCATTACCCGACTGTTTGCCACAGCGAACGCGTGGCAAAACATTGGATGACTTTTTCCGTAGAGTCATCCTATTCATGTGTCTACTGGTAGGCACATATGAAAATTCCTTTAGCCAGACCTCTTGCACAGGAGAATTCACCATCACAGCTTCAAGGTCGTATGATCCGGTAACGAATCAAACGACCTATACGTATGTGGTGACGAAGACCGGCGCGAGGAATGCGCTAAGCCATTGGGGGTTCCCCATTGAGCTTTGCCCCGGACAAACGGGAACAATCACGCAAGTACTTTCAGGAAGTGTCGCACAGACGAGTTTAGATGGTGTGAACTGGTCGACTACTTCCACGTCCTATGGGCCCGACCCAAGTACGAATCCGGAATGTTCAAGCGGTGATGTTCTGAAGTTTAATGAGGCAATGGGAAGCGAGGCAACGCGATATTATCGATTGATCGTGTCTGGGAACTGGTCGCTAATACCGGCCTTTGCCTATGTAAAGTACGGACCTAACTGCTGCGTAATTCCAATCGTTGGCGGTGGATGTCTCGAGGAAATATGTATTCCTCCTGCATGTACGATTACGGGGCCAAACAATGTTTGCCCAGGTTCAACCAATACCTATAACAGCCCTAATGTAAATGGAATTCAATATGCATGGAGCATTACGGGCGGATCCGCAACGATTGTTGGATCAACAACTGGATCTTCCGTGCAAGTAACTGCCGGTGCTGCTTGTGCTACTTTTACACTTCAATTAATTGCAACCAAGAGCACGGGTTGTTTTGCTATTTGTACAGAAACCTATACCATTGTGCCTCCTCCGGTGGCTTCATTTGTAACTCCGCTGCCCGGTAATATTACCATTGCATGCGGCGCTACTCCTCCTGCAGTTAGTTGCTTAGCTTACTCTAACAACACTACAGGAGCCTGCTCAATTTCAGGTTGTGTTACTTCCACTCAAACCGGTGCTCCTGGCTTATGCGGTGGCAACATCACAGAGTCATGGATCTTCACTGATGCATGTGGAAGAACAATTACTCATCAAAGAACAATTACAGTTCAGGCTGCTTCGCAAGCTCAGTTTGCCGCGGCTGCGAACCTTACTATTTCATGCGCTGCTGCTCCTCCAACAGGTACAGTACTTGCCTACACCAATAATGGTACAGGCGCCTGCCTGATCAGTGGATCAGCAACTGGTGTTATCACCGGTTCTCATACAGTATGTGGCGGTACTTATACCGAAACATGGACATTCACTGATGCTTGCCAGCGTACAAGCACAAGAACAAGAACAATTACAGTTTTGGCAGCTCCTCAGGCAGAATTTGCCTCAGCTCCAAATCTTACCATCCCTTGCGGATCTACGGCTCCAACTGGAACTGTACTAGCTTATACCAATAACGGTACAGGTGGTTGCGCGATCAGTGGAACTGCGACCGGCGTTATAACTGGTACGCACAACGCATGTGGTGGTACTTATACTGAAACATGGACATTTACTGATGTTTGTCAACGTACAAGCACCAGAACAAGAACAATCACAGTTTTACCAGCTCCTCCTGCCGAATTTGCAGCAGCAGCCAACCTTACCATTCCTTGCAGTTCTGCGCCTCCAACAGGTACATCACTGTCTTATACTAATGGTGCAACAGGTGCTTGCGCAATTTCAGGATCAGTAACTGGTGTTATCACAGGTACACATAATGCTTGTGGCGGTACTTATACTGAAACATGGACATTCACTGACCCATGTCAGCGTACAATCACAAGAACAAGAACTATTACAGTAACTGGTTCACCAGCTCCTGCATTTGTAAATCCTCCGGGTAACATTACAGTTGCCTGTGCTGATGTACCTGCAGTAGGTTCTCTTAACTATACCAATGGTGCAACTGGTGGTTGTTTAGTTAGCGGTACAATTCAAGGCGTACGCACTGGCAGTTACACTGCTTGTGGCGGTACACTCACTGATACATGGACTATTCCAGCTCCATGTCCTGGTGGTCAGCCAATCGTTCATACAAGGACTATCAATGTTACTATCGCTCCGCAGGCTACGTTTGCAGCGGCAGCTAACCTGACTATTCCTTGCGGTTCTGCTCCTCCAACAGGTACTTCACTCGCCTATTCAAATGGTGGTACAGGTGCCTGCGCAATTAGTGGTTCAGTAACCGGTGTTATCACTGGTTCACATACTGCATGTGGCGGTACTTATACCGAAACATGGACATTCACTGATGCTTGCGGCAGAATCAGCACAAGAACAAGAACAATCACTGTAACTGCAGCTCCTCCTGCTGAATTTGCAGCGGCAGCTAACCTGACTATTTCCTGCGCTTCTGCTCCTCCAACAGGTACATCACTCGCTTATACGAATGGTGGTACAGGTGCTTGCGCAATCAGCGGATCAGCAACTGGTGTTATCACTGGTTCACACACTGCATGTGGCGGTACTTATACTGAAACATGGACATTCACTGATGCATGTCAGCGTACAATTACAAGAACAAGAACGATCTCTGTTTCTCCAGCTCCACAAGCTCAATTTGCAGCAGCAGCCAACCTTACAATTTCATGCGGTGCTGCGATGCCAACTGGTAGTGTACTCGCGTATACAAATGGCGCTACTGGTGCCTGCCTGATCAGCGGTACAGCAACAGGTGTTATCACTGGCACAGGTAATGCATGTGGCGGCTCATTTACTGAAACATGGACATTTACTGATGCATGTGGTAGAGTAAGTACAAGAACAAGAACAATTTCTGTTGAAGTAGCTCCACAAGCGCAATTTGCGTCAGCTCCAAACCTGACCATTCCTTGCGGTTCAGCTCCTCCAACAGGTTCATCACTGGCTTATACGAACAATGGTACTGGCAATTGCCTGATCTCCGGAACAGCAACTGGCGTTATCACTGGTTCGCATACTGCATGTGGTGGTACTTATACTGA
>CBFGYO010000128.1:0-11738 GCA_965652975.1 uncultured Chitinophagaceae bacterium
ATGTGATTCTTGTAAGAGCCGGCAATGCTTTTTTCCATTTCCAGCAACTGCTTGCTATTGTCAAGCTCGCCGTACTGCCAGCGGGTGCCAGATGAAAGACTGCCATACTTGGTACAGCTTGATTCCACTATTAGATCGCTACCCTGTGGCCTGATGTTAAGCACACGGCGAACAACATCCTTAGTGCGCGTCTTACTGTTGAGGTGGGTGAGCGTTGATTTTTCTGTACTATTTTTATTGGGAATCTCGAGAATCAGTGCATCGTTGAGATTATTCGGCAAACTTGCAAAAGGCAGCTTATTGTCGGTAAGTTCGATAAAATAATCTTTGTTGTCCAGGCGGGCTTTTGCAATACAGTGATTGAATTCAATACTGGGGAGGATCATGTCGGTAGCACCATTATCTCTCGTATCAACCAACACCATTTTGCAATCAATATTGGCCATGCGGCAAAGCGTAACAAAAAGGTTGGAAAGATCCTTGCAATCTCCAAGTCTTGTATTGAGCGTTACTGATGCCCGCTGTGGCACAAATGCACCCTGGCGGAATGATACGGAGCTGTATGCAATATTTTTTTCGATATAGTCATATATTTTTCTCGCAACCTGGAACTGGCTTATGCCTGCCACAGATTTGGGGAAGAGTTGATTGAATACCGCAGTGATCTCATATTCCTCCTCGGTTTTGTTTTTTAGAATATCCGCATACCATGTAGCAATGGCCTGCCACTCATTAATGGTGGATAGGTGAAGCACATTTCCGATATCACCATTATGCGGACTGAGCGGTTCATCCTTGAGTGGTTCCTGTTTGGCAACCGTCCAGGAATACTGTTTGAAATCTTCTACATTGCTGATTACCGGTTTAAAGCCGTCAGTTGTATTCGTTACCAGATATTTTATTTCCTGGTTGGCGGGAATCAGGAGATTGTAGGATGATATGGCGGTATAGATCTGCCCGCTAAAGGAATACTTATCGGTAAATTCTTTTGCAAAACGTCCATAATAATAATCCTGTATCCGGTATTTGTATACAATCACATCGCCTGCTTCGAGATTAGTAAATACGATGCTATTATCGTTACGCTCTCCCTGGATGCGCGTACCGGATTTTTTTACAATTTCTGCTTTTTCGATCAACAGCGACTGGCGGCTGTCGTAGGATATCGATGATTCTTTGTATTCGTCTATCCCGCGCTGGTTAGTTATGCGGATCACAAGAAGATAATAGCTTTCGGTGGCACCACCTGGATGTACAATGGTGTTCTTTCCATCATGCACATAGTAGTAACCATAATCCGTATTTTTTGCTTCTTCAGGTTTATCATTTGCAATGATGGCGTCGATGTCCGGTTCAGGCAACAGTTTATATGATTCCCCTTTGCCTTTCAATTTCCTGACCTTATTGATTACTTCATACTGGTTCGGGTCATACAGGAGCGATTTGTTGTATGCATCAATTGCATCCTGGGTCTTTTTCGCCTCGGTCAGGATATCTCCGAGTTTTTCCCAATAAGCTTCATTATATGGTGAGAGACTAAGGGCATTGCGTACATACTCTTCTGCTTTACCATAATCTTTCGTGCTATAATATTGCGAAGCAATTACATCAAATCCCGATGGATCGTATGGGAAGTCCTTGAGAAACTTCATTTTTATTTTAAGGCTCTTATCCACCTGGCCCTGTTCTTCCAGCAGTTTGGCATATTTGGTTGACACGGAATATTTGAAGGTTTCCTTCATATAATCTTCGTAAAGCTTCATCGCCGCTTTATTATCCTTATATACCAGCTTTTTGATTTCATACATTACAGAAAGCAGTTTTTCATTCTCAGGATATTTTTTAAATCCTCCCTCTACCAGTTTGATCAGATCCTCATATTTATCCTGTTTTCCCAGTATTTGCATCCTGTAGTCCAGCGTAGTTTCATCTTCTCCATATAGCTTTTCACGCTTGGTAATATCTTCAAGCGCATTGTCATACTTCTCATTTTCTATATGGTCACTGATATTAAGCTCTAGCGCCAACAACGACTGGGGGTCCGACTTCTTCAATTTTTCAACTTCTTCCAGCAAGCGTGACCGGTTGCCTTCGGCAATTAGTATTTCGATAAATTTTACACGCAGGATATTATTGCCCGGAGCTTTTTCAATCGCTTTTTCTAAAACCCGGCGGGCTTCGATATTTTTTTTGTTACGCTTGTATACGTCCGCCAAAAGCAAGTAGTTGACTATGTTGTCTGGTTGTTCCTCGATTTTTTTCTGAAAGAATGCTTCAGCGAAATGCGGTAAAATGGGTTTCGCCGCAGTTGCCGCATTTACTTTTGGGTAAGCGCTGTATGTATCAGAACCGGTTAGGCCCGGTATTGCACGGTAGCTGGCATCTGTGAGCCTGATACCAAAAAATGCATAAGAATTGTCTGTATAGCTTACCTGTACCAACATGCGATTCATGCCTTTCTTCAAATGAGCCAACACCGTATATGTATCAAATTCAGTGGTGCGTTCCTTGTATTCGCTAATGAGCAGTTCATCATTTACCCATACTTTCAAAGCGCCAGAAACACCAGCATTTAGATATACATCCTGGTCACTGGCAGAGTTGATAAAGGTTTGCGCATACACTACCGCAGTGTGTTTATTTACCTGGTAGCAAATGGGATTCCATCCGTCAGTGTTTTCAGATGCTGGTTTAAACCATTTAATCGGCGCATTATTGCTCGATGTAAATACGGCACCTGGTTCCGGATGTTCCAATGGCCCATAATCTTTATAAAATCCGCTGCCCGACAGGTTTTCAAAAGGACCAACATACTGCCAGTTGCGGATATTGCCGATCTCCTTACATTCCTTAGCAGATGCGTCGAGTTGATTGGAGCAGAGAAAATGCATCTGCTTTTGATAATGTGCGGCTGCCACCAGCGTACCCGGTGCTTTATTATCTTCGATGATCCTGTCGAGAAGTTTCAATTGATTTGACTGCTGTTTTTTTCCATAACTACCCGCTACGTCCTCATTGAACCACAACGCGTAAACATAGGGGTAAGGATTAGTAACCTTATCATAAAAATTCTTTTGAAAATCCGCAGCGTCATCCTTCCCATTGTAATAGTTGAGATACATGTTGGCAACGAAAGCGTCGTTTGCATGAGCAGGATCTTTCATTGCAGACTCCAGCAGGTTTGCTGCTTTCGCGCGATCGTTCTTGTTTAATGACTCCCATGCCTGTTTGTAATTGTCCTGGCTGATTGAAATGACGGAGCGAGTTAATAGAAACAGCAGAATGAATAATGTCTGCTTTGCGGGCAAAATTTTGGTCATCATAGTGTAGTTTGTAAACCGGTATTCCAGGGGCGGCGTTATACCATGGCGTGGGATAGCTGTGCTCTAAAATAAAGGTTTTTCGTTAGGTGAATAGGTTCGTATAGGCGACCAAAATAATAAAAAAAGACTAGGGGTGCAAATGATAAACGGTGAGAATATAAATGGAAGTAATAGTTGATTGAAAACAACATCAATTAGTATGTGTCTGGCAAAGTAGGTAGGGACTCTGAATTCCGCTCAATGCTTAAGAACTGGTTTCGATTGATGGTAAACTACTAGACACACTAAGTAATAACTCTTATTAATTCGAACTGTGTTGTATAAACCATGTTGATCTATATGTCTATGATACTATGTGGTAAGGCTATGGCTTCCCCACTTCAACGTGTTCGAGATGGGAAACCAAAAGCTTACCACATAGAATCATAGCCACAAAGATCAACATAGTTGGTTGTTCCGGGAGCTTTAAGGAATCTGCTTTTTTTAATAACTTGGTAGAGATGATTTTCCAATCCACCACACCTATACTATATTCCTCCGATATTGAGCGGAGTATAAAGTATTACACGCAAATATTGGGATTTGCTGATAGCTGGAAATGGGATGACCCACCCACATTCGGTGGTGTAAACCACAATGGGTTCAATATCTATTTTTGCAGGGAAGGCCAGGGGCATCCCGGCACCTGGATCGCCATTAATGTGGATGATGTGGATGCCTATCATGATCAAATTCTTCAAAAAGGTGCACATATTGTCCAACCACCCCAATCAATGGAGTGGGGGCTACGCGAAATGTTGGTCAAAGATCCTGATGAACATTATATACGCTTCGGTCAACCTGTTTCCCTCCGAAATCCGAGTGACAAAACACTACCAGCAGATGTAGATTTTATAGACCGTGTTCCAAACAATGCCGAGTTGAAAAAATTAATGGAGTCCGTTGGTTGGAGTGCCCAGGAGGAAAAACCTCCTGCGGATATACCATTAACTTCCATCGCCTATGTTGTACTTGCTGAAGACAGAAAAAGCAGGGAAGTGGTTGGTTGCGCATTCCTGCTTACTGATAATGCAGGCTTCTACTATGTAAAGAATGTAATTGTTCATCACTCCTGGCAGGGCATGCAGGTGGGAAACGGTTTGATGCAAAGAATTTCTGACTGGCTGGATAAAAACGCACCTGATAAATCGTTGGTCGCTCTGCATACGGGTGAAAACCTCGCACCCTTTTATAGAAAGTTTGGTTTTGCTCCAGGCTTTAGTATGCTAAAAAGAATTCGAAGGTAGTTTCAGGCAAAGACGCAAAGATTTTTTTCTTTGCTCCGGATGACCCACCCACATTCGGTGGTGTAAACCACAATGGGTTCAATATCTATTTTTGCAGGGAAGGCCAGGGGCATCCCGGCACCTGGATCGCCATTAATGTGGATGATGTGGATGCCTATCATGATCAAATTCTTCAAAAAGGTGCACATATTGTCCAACCACCCCAATCAATGGAGTGGGGGCTACGCGAAATGTTGGTCAAAGATCCTGATGAACATTATATACGCTTCGGTCAACCTGTTTCCCTCCGAAATCCGAGTGACAAAACACTACCAGCAGATGTAGATTTTATAGACCGTGTTCCAAACAATGCCGAGTTGAAAAAATTAATGGAGTCCGTTGGTTGGAGTGCCCAGGAGGAAAAACCTCCTGCGGATATACCATTAACTTCCATCGCCTATGTTGTACTTGCTGAAGACAGAAAAAGCAGGGAAGTGGTTGGTTGCGCATTCCTGCTTACTGATAATGCAGGCTTCTACTATGTAAAGAATGTAATTGTTCATCACTCCTGGCAGGGCATGCAGGTGGGAAACGGTTTGATGCAAAGAATTTCTGACTGGCTGGATAAAAACGCACCTGATAAATCGTTGGTCGCTCTGCATACGGGTGAAAACCTCGCACCCTTTTATAGAAAGTTTGGTTTTGCTCCAGGCTTTAGTATGCTAAAAAGAATTCGAAGGTAGTTTCAGGCAAAGACGCAAAGATTTTTTTCTTTGCTCCTTTGCATTCTTCGCGACTTGGCGTGATACACTCCCGGCATAAGAGCTATTCAATGCCCAGTTGTTTTTTTGTTTTAGTTGGTAGCTTCGCCTTTACCAGGTCGTACGATTGCCGGATATAATGTTTCCATTCCGTTTTCTTCAGTTTGTTGATATCATCCATCCATACCCACTTATATTTTGCCACATATGGAGCCGGTTTAAACCCGGGGCGACTACTCATTTCTTCAAATTCATCATCCCTCACTTTAAAAGATGCCGTTGTCGGCGACTGCTCCAAACCAACCACGCAAAACATTTTAGCTCCAACTGAAAACACGAGATCATTATCCCATTTTATATCTTCCGTCACGCCAGGAAGATCCTTGCACAGCAGTCGAATGTTGTCGATATCCATAGTAAAATATTTATTGGGTTTCAATTTTCGCTAAAACATCATGCGTTCCTACTATATCTCGCATGAAGGTATCAAATTGAAAGATTGTAGATGAACTGCTTTGCCATTAATTTGATAAACGGCATAAAACGAAACATGGTGCCCGGGAATTGGCACCATGTAAATGAAATAAGTTTTAGGAAATCAATCAGCGACCATTTTCGACAGATTGCAGTGACTGCTCTTCACGCTCTTTCAGCTCCCTGATCTTGTCCAATGCGCCGGCCACTACATCGCACATAATTGTATAAAGTGCTCCCTGTTTAGGATTAGCATAAATGTATTCGAGTGCTTCATTCTCATCTGCAATTGTAAGAATAGGCATGGAAGGATTTACCTTGGTGATGCCTTCCTTCAGTAGGTTGATTATATCATCTGCAGTTCTTCCACGCAGGTTTTTGTCGCAGCGGATAATGATCTCATCAAAATAATTTGCTGATATTTCTCCCAGCTCGCGTATATCCTCATCCCGGCGGTCACCCGTACCGGAAATAATTCCAATGCGCGTGGTATAGTCGAGTTTGCTGATGAAGTCGCAAAGTAATCGCAAGCCATGGGGATTGTGTGCAAAATCAGCCAGCACGGTGTAGTTCCTGAAATGGAAAAAATTAAGTCGTCCCGGTGTCTGGATAGAAGAAGGTACAAATGTCAATAATGCAGAACGGATGTCTTCGATCGTTATATCCCGGAATAGATAGCTTGCTAATACAGAGGGCAGGCAATTTTGTACATTATGAATGGCCTTGCCTTCAAATGTTATTGGAATATCCTTTACTGCCATCACCCGTATTTTCCAGGTGCCTTTCATTATACTGATAAAGCCGTTTTCGTATACACAGGCAAGGCCTCCTTTCGCGCAATGTTTTTTAATGCGCGGATTGTTTTCATCCATGGAAAAGAAAGCCACATTGCAGGAAAGTTCTTCTCTCATTTTATATACAAGGTCATCATCTGCATTCAGTATGGCGTATCCATGAGGAAAGACTGTTTCGGGTAGTACGGCTTTTACACGGGCCATTTGCTCCAGTGTATTGATTCCGGAGAGACCCATATGGTCAGCGGCGACATTCGTTACTATTGCTACTTCGCAATTTTGAAAGGCAAGTCCCGATTTTAATATCCCGCCACGGGCGCATTCCAGCACAGCAAAATCAACAGTGGGATCTTTTAGTACAAAGCTGGATGATACAGGTCCGGTGCAGTCACCGCGCATCATCATCTGGTTTTGGATATACACTCCGTCGGACGTTGTGTAGCCCACTTTTTTACCCGCACTTTTTGCAATATGCGCGGTAAGTCGTGTAGTTGTTGTTTTGCCGTTAGTACCTGTTACACCAATAATAGGAATGCGGCCGGCACTACCTCTCGGAAATAACATTTCCACCACAGGTTCGGCCACATTACGCGGCAAACCTTCGGCAGGATCGATATGCATCCTGAAACCGGGTGCCGCATTTACTTCCAGTATCGCCCCGCCATTTTCCGCTACGGGTGTTCGCAGGTCGGTACTCATCACATCGATACCACATATATCCAGTCCGATAATCCTTGCGATACGTTCAAACATGAAAATATTGGCAGGATGTACTTCGTCTGTTACATCGGTGGAGGTACCCCCGGTAGAAAGATTAGCTGTTGGCTTCAACATTACCCTTTCTCCTTTCTTTGGAACCGTATCGAGCGTGTAGCCAATATCGGAAAGCATTTTTTCGGTAAACTGGTCTACCGTAATCTGGGTCAGTACTTTTTCGTGCCCGTAACCACGCCGTGGATCCCTGTTAGTTTCATCAATCAGCCATTGAATATTGTTTTCACCATCACCAACTACAGAAGCCGGCGTACGTAGTGCAGCACAAATGAATTTATAATTGATAACGAGGCAGCGAAAGTCGTAACCGGTAATAAATTTTTCCACGATCACACTCCGGCTAAAGGCTTTTGCAGCTTCAAAGGCTTTCATAGCCTGTTCCCAGGTATTGATATTTGTCGTATTTCCTTTGCCATGATTGCCATCAATGGGTTTGATCACCAATGGATATCCGAATTTATCAATCGCTTCTTTTAAACTCTCTTCGGTACGCACAACGGTGCCACGAGGTACAGGTATTTCTGCCGATTGTAATAATAATTTGGTTTCTTCTTTATCGCCAGCAATATCCACTGCAATATTCCCGGTAGTGGAAGCTACCGTGGCGCGTATTCTTTTTTGATTAACGCCATATCCCAGTTGTACAAGACTTTGTTTGTTGAGCCGGATATAAGGAATTCCGCGCTTGGCCGCTTCTTCTACAATACAGCCAGTTGATGGTCCCAGCCTCGTATCTTCCCTGATCTCCCGCATTTGCTGAATATCCTGTTGCAGGTCATATTCTACTCCGTCAGTAAGCGCCTGTGCGATGCGCACCGCAGCCCTGGCTGCATATACACCGGCATCTTCTTCCATGTAATCAAAAATTACATAGTACACGCCCGGTTTTTCACCGGTGCTGCGGGTACGTCCGAATCCGCAGTCCATACCTGCCAGCGTCATTATTTCCAAAGCAATGTGTTCAATCACGTGTCCCATCCAGGTGCCTTCTTCCACGCGACTAAAAAAACCGCCCGCAACACCTTCACTGCACCGGTGGTCATAAAGAGTGGGTATTAATTCTTTCAAACGTTCGGCGAAGCCGGGAATTTTATTGGTAGGGCGCTCTTCCATTTCTTCCAGGTCAAGCTTCATCTGTATGAGTTTAGGCCGGCGTACGCTCCAATAGTTAGGGCCTCTAAGCACTTTTATCTCGAGTATCTGCATAAATTAATTGTTGTAACAACCCGCTTGCGGGAATGTTGGAAGTTAGTTTTTTTTAATTAGCTGGCAAAGAAGGTTCAACCAGTTCTACATGTTTCTCGCGGCGTTCGCAGTGTAGAGCAGTAACGCTGCGATAGCCTGAGATTTGTTGCGTACGCCGCGTGAAATAGCTAATGAAAGCAATTGCGAGTAAGATATCCCGGTTCGTTTTGATCCCCATTTTTAAAGAATGTTTTTCGGTACATTTAGGAAAATAAATTCCATGCCAACAAATCGTCGTGGTTTTTTGGGAAAAGCCGGTGCACTCACCGCTACTGCATTTTTTTCAACGCTAATGGAACCAGCCTGGTCGCGCAATCTCAAAGCGGCGATCCGGGACGCGGAAAATGTGCCAGCCGACGACATCGCTTCGGAAGAAGATTTCTGGTATTATATACAGCAATCATTCACCAGTTCGCCGGGACTGATCAATCTCAACAATGGTGGTGTTTCTCCGGCACCGCGATCCGTTCAAGAGGCAATGAAACGATATTACGATCTTTCAAACGAAGCGCCGAGTTATTACATGTGGCGAATACTGGACCAGGGCCGGGAACCGCTGCGTAAAAATCTTGCGAAGCTGGCGGGCTGTTCGCCAGAAGAGATTGCAATCAATAGAAATGCATCGGAAGGTTTGGAGACAATCATTTTTGGCCTGCAACTAAAAGCCGGGGATGAAGTGGTAGCAGCAAGGCAGGATTATCCTAACATGATCAATGCGTACAAGCAACGGGAACTTCGCGACGGTATAAAAGTAACCTGGATCAATCTCGATTTGCCCAGTGAAGACGAAGACTACCTCGTAAGCCAGTATGTAAATGCCTTCACATCAAAAACACGGGTGGTGCATATTACCCATATCATTAATTGGAATGGACAGATTTTGCCCGTTAAGAAAATTGCAGCGGAAGCGCACAAGCGCGGTATTGAAGTGGTAGTAGACGGCGCTCATAGCTTTGCTCAATTCAACTTCACTATACCCCAGCTCGACTGCGATTATTTTGCGGCAAGTCTTCATAAATGGTTGTATGCACCGATTGGCAGCGGCATGCTGTATGTAAAAAAGGATAAGATAAAAAAACTATACCCACTATTTGCTGGAGATGATCCACTGAAGGATGATATCCGGAAGTTTGAAAATTTGGGCACCAGGCCATTCTTTATTGAGCAAGCCATAGGAAAAGCACTCGAATTTCACGAGATGATCGGAAGCGAGCGTAAGGAAAAACGGCTGCATTATCTCAAGAATTACTGGATGGAGAAAGTAAAAGACATCCCCAGGTTGCATTTAAACACATCACTTAAACCGCAATGGGGATGTGCCATCGGGAATATCGGCATTGAAGGTAAAAAACCAGGTGAGCTTGATTCTTTCCTGATGGAAAAATACAAAGTGCATACGGTGGCAATATCCTGGGAAAATATAAATGGCATTCGTGTTACTCCCAATGTATATACAACAATCCGGAATCTTGATGTGTTAATAGAAGGGATTACTGCATTTACCAGGACCCTTTAGGGTATAAAATTTCATAGTTGTCTACTCCGCTTACTAACCGTAAAATTAATCTGCTCCAGGCTACGGCCATCAATATGATCGATATGGTCGGTATCGGTCCATTTGTAGTAATGCCCTTTGTGGTAGCACAATTTGATAGTGGGTTATTTATCTGGGCCTGGGTGTTTGGCGCTGTTACGGCATTTATCGACGGCATGGTGTGGAGCGAACTTGGTGCTAGGTTTCCGCTTGCAGGTGGCACTTATAATTTTCATCGCCTGGCATATGGTCAAAAAGGAGGGAGGCTGATGAGCTTTCTCTTTGTGTGGCAAACGTCCATCCAGGCCCCGCTGGTAGTAGCATCCGCATCTATTGGTTTTGCACAGTATCTCACATACATTATTGATCTTACAATCTGGCAACAAAAGGCAGTTTCAGGTTCACTCGTCATTCTTGTTTTGCTGCTACTATACCGGCGTATCGAAACAATAGGAAAGATTTCAGTAGTGCTTGGCTCAATTGTAATACTGACAATAATATGGATTATCATCAGTGGACTGTCTCATCAGCAACATGCCATCCAGGTGTTACCTGCAGGAAACGATTCATTTTTTAGATTCAGTTTCTGGGCTGCCATTGCATATGGGTCCATTAAAACGGTATATGCTTACCTGGGCTATTATAATGTCTGTCATTTGGGTGGGGAGATCAAACGACCGGAAAAAAACATTCCGCGTAGCATTTTCATATCCATCGCGGGTATAAGCCTGCTATACCTGCTCATGAATTATAGCATTATGAGTGTTGTGCCGTGGGCTTCGGTACGGGCCGACGACAAATACCTGGTTAGTAGTTTTATGGAACAGATTTACGGACACAAAGCTGCCATACTGGTAACTGTCCTCATTCTTTGCATCGCTATGTCGTCGCTGTTTGCCGTGGTGCTTGGTTATTCCCGCGTGCCCTATGCTGCTGCTGTAGATGGGAATTTTTTTAAAGGTTTTGCAAAGTTGCATCCTACCAAACGGTTTCCCCATGTTTCGCTGCTGGTATTATGTGCTACCGGTTTTGTTTTTAGCCTTTTGTTCAAATTATCAGAAGTAATCAGTGCCATACTGGCCATGCGGATCGTAATTCAGTTTATCGCTCAGGGCATCGGTCTCATGTTACTGAGAAAAAGGGAGGGAACGGCACATTTGCCATTTAAAATGTGGTTGTATCCAGTGCCTGTGATTGTTTCTATCGGTATCTGGATATTTTTGCTTTCCCACAACCAGTTTGCCCTGCATGGAACTGCTATCGCCATTGCCGGTGTTTTTGTGTATTTCTTTGTCAACAGGAATAGAAAATCGGTAGTTGCCAGCGATGGCATCTAATGGCGTTGCAACGTTATTCTCCACATATCCACATACTTCGTCGTATTATATTTACGTTAATGGGTTTTCTTTTATTTTTGTCCAATTATCCAAACCACCTTAAATGTCGCATCCTAAAGGAAAACTTATAGCAATCGGAGGAGCAGAAGATAAAGGCACGGATCTCGAAGCTGGGGAAATACACCGAAGTAATCTCAATTTTTTTGAGCTTGGCATCCTTCGCCGTTTTGT
>CBFGYO010000129.1:0-11645 GCA_965652975.1 uncultured Chitinophagaceae bacterium
CAGCGACCCCTTGCACCCCATGCAAGTGCGCTACCGGGCTGCGCTACGTCCCGAAACAACGGGCGGCAAATGTAGGATTTAATGCCGAAAATTGGAAATGGTAGTTAAGGGTTCAGTATAAACTCCTTAGATCACCAGGGATTATAAAAAATACAACTAATATGGAGGGTGGCAGGGTGTATCCAAAAGCCAATAAATAAAATCCCCGGCAAGAAAGTATTAGCGTTTGCTCGTATCAGATGCATTTTTCTTCGGCTTATTAAATAAACCTTTCAGCCTATCTTTTATAACAGCACCCGTTTTGCTTTTAACTGTATCTGCAGTTGTTACTTTAGAAGTATCCTTTCCAAATAACTGTTCTTTCAGTTTATCTTTAGCTTCTTCTTTCATTTTATCCTTTATCACCGTAAGTGTGTCCTTTACCCTTGTTTTGGCACTATCGATCTTTTGCTGCGCAAAATCTTTTGCCTGTTCCTTTAATTCACTGGCTGCATCACCAGCCACTTTTTGCAAGTCGATTTTCAGTGTGGGATTAGTCATACTACCCGTCATCTTCACATTCAGATCCACCATTTCACCCAGTTTTACAGGAATGCCCTTACCCGCCGCTTGGGTTACCAGACCGTTTACCAGGCTGTTGCCCTCTTTACCGAGATACTTCCGTGGCACTTTCATGGCGATTATATAATCAAGCGACTGGTCAAATCCATGCATGCCGCCTACCTGCATTTCGATATCATCCACTTTTATCGTAAAAGGTTTTACCAGCACCTTGCCATTCGCAAACTCCATATAGTTCTTGATATCTTTTACACTTATTGACTTCAGCCTGTCTATTTGCAATGCAGCAGCCAGTTTTTCGAGCGGGGTAAATTTTTTCAATACTCCTTCAATAAGTAGCAGGTTGCCCTTTCCACTTAAAGTGTTCAGGTGGGGCATCATATCGCCCCCCAGGTTGCCAGTCATTGATAGTTCGGAGCTGAGTTTACCGGAAAGGAATTTTCCTATTGGCATTAATGACTGTATGGTATTAAATGAAAGAAAAGCTTTCTGCACATCCATGTCCCGGATCGCATAGCTCATTGCGATTTCAGGATTGGATTTGGTAGTGAGCGTAGAATATGTACCGTTGAATATGATGTTGCCATCCAATGCATCTGCTTTTACATCATGCAACTTTACTGTCTCATTGGCAACTTGAAGTGTACCGCTAATATTTGAATAATCTACCTTATCATACGTTACTTTGCCGGCCTTTGCATTCAACTGGATATCCATTTTGCCAGGAACCAAAAACGGAGTTGCCGCGGTGGGAGATGAGGTAGTAGCCGGAGCTGCGTCAGGGGAAGTGCCGATCCAGTCGTTCATATCCATCTTATCAACCTCGGCATTGATCACTCCTTTCAATACCTGGCCTTTGAGCATATAACCCATTATGTTTTCGAGTGAACCATTACCAGAAAAATTGGATTTCATATAATTGCCCGCAAAATTGGTAATTGCCGCATAGTTTGAGTTGAAGGTGGCAGAAGTGTTTGTTATGCTAATTCCACCCGGATAAGTCGGTGACACATATTTCACTTTACTGGCGTTTGCAGTACCGCTTAATTGTACCTGGTCGTAGTCGCCTTTATCGATCATGGTTTTATTTCCCTTGAATTGAACATCCACATTCAGCAAACCGGCGATGGTTGTGCCTGGTTCAAGCTCAACAAACTGTTTGATATTATCGAGCGTGAACTTTCCTTTCGCTGTTCCATCAAAGTTCATATCCGTAACAGGGTTGCTCAACTTTAGTGTAAAATCCAGGGGATCGTTACCTATTTCCAGGTGCCCCGAACTAATGTGTACGCTGGTATTGTCTGCAATACCGCCACTATTTATCAGTTCGGCTTTGATATTCCCGTTTTTAACAGGTTGCGGGAAGTCTTTGGATGAATATTGCAGGTGTTTAATTTCAAAGAAACCACCTGCATTGAAATTGCCCTGCTGCGTTTGTAAATCTTTCATATTGCCACGGGCAAACACATCGGCCCAGAGCATACCCGCTAGCTGCGTACCTGCATCCAGTTTTATAAATTGTTTAAGTTGCGACAAATCAATTTTCCCTTTGGCAGCAGCGTCGATAAATGATACGGTTTCGGGATTGCGGTAAAGGAAACGGAAATCAAAAGGTTCGTTATCCATTTCAAGATGCCCTTTGGAAATATCGACGATCATATTATCCGGCATTCCATCCACGTTGCTTGCATGCAGATCGAGCTGAATATTTTTAAGTGGTTTGGGAAGGTCGGGATATTGAAGTGAACCGTTGCGGACCTCCAGTTTCATATCATATGCCGGCATTTGCTGCGGTGAGTAAGTTCCTTTCACAAATCCATTAACTGCGGCCTCGCCCGAGGTTTTGATCTGTTCAAAATCCTTTTTGTACACACCTGGAACCAGCGACAGGATATCTTTAAAATCGTTTGATGGCGATTTGAATTTGATATCCATATTATATGTACTGTCGTTTACCAGTTGTATAAAACCGTCAACAGCAAGTTTGAGATTATTGAGTAAAATATCATCAGTGGTAAAACTGTAAGTATTCGTAGTGTTGTCAATCTTAATTGCAGAAGCCATATCGGTTTTTGCATTTACCAACCAGGGGATAGCCGCCTGCGTAAAAGTTGCACTACCGGCATTGGTAGTAGTATTGAGTGTAAATATATCCTGCGTAAAATCGCCGGTGCCGCTATGATTGATGTCCACCAGTTCCGCATAAGTGTCTGTGCTTTCATCTTTGTAAAGAATGTACCCGTTGTTGATCTGGTATTTTGTCAGCGACATTTTAAATACAGATGCTGCAGTATCGCTAACATTTTCAACATTCGCAGTGGAATCTGTTTTTGCAATATCCCAATTGGCATTTCCATCTTTATCTACAAGAGCATGTATGCGTGGCGACTCGAGAAACAGGCCGAAAATTTTAATATCCTTACCTTTTAAAACACTGATAAGATTTGCAGAGAGATCCGCCTTTTTTGTATAAAGTAAAGTATCTGTAGCAAACCGTTTGATGCCAACCACAGACAGATCTTCAATGGCAATGGAAACTTTTGGAAAGTGACGAAAAAGGGAGAGGCTTACATCATTAAAATCAACTTTTGCATCGATACTTTTATTGATTTCCCGTTTTACCAATGTAGTAATCTGTTTTTTGAAAACAACGGGAATGGTGAACGCCATTAGTATTAATACAAGCAGGGTAATGCCTGTAATTTTCAGAACTTTCTTTACAATCCTCATAAATGGTTTTTCACGGGTTTGACCGCAAAATGCGAATTGTAAGCCGGATAGAAAAGGTAAACTTACTTAGTGATCGTTCAGCGGTAAACCGCGTTCCTGGAACTGTTTCCAATTGAGGTATTCATCACCCTTGCGATGCACTTCCATAGTTATGCAGTTATCAACAGGGCATACCAGCTTGCATAGGTTGCAACCCACACATTCTTCATCAATCACCGTATAAGTATTGTATGGTTTACCATACTCCAGGCGTATGGATTGGTGCGATGTATCTTCACAGGCGATGTAGCATAAGCCGCAATGGATGCATTTGTCCTGGTTGATCTTTGCGATGTGGTGATAATTTATATCCAGGTCTTCCCAGTGAGTGATTGTGTCTACTGATTTGCCAATAAAATCATCCAGCGTTGTAAATCCTTTTTCATCCATCCAGTTGTTTAGGCCTTCACACATATCTTCAATAATGCGGAAGCCATGTTTCATAGCCGCCGTACACACCTGTACATTACTCGCTCCGAGCAGCATAAATTCTACCGCATCTTTCCAGGTGCTGATGCCGCCAATACCTGAAATGGGAACTTTTTTCGTTAGCTCATCCTGCGCGATAGTGGTCAACATTTTTAATGCAATAGGTTTTACAGCCGGCCCGCAATAACCACCGAATACAGATTTGCCCGCAACGAAGGGATTAGGTACAAGCGTATCTAAATCCACGCCGGTTACCGATTGAATAGTATTGATTAGCGATAACGCGTTTGTACCCGCCTTTACCACCGCCCGCCCGGTAGGTACTACCGAATGAACATTGGGAGTAAGCTTAGTTATCACCGGTATATGTGCGGCTTCCATTACCCATTCCACCACCATGCAGGCAATCTCCGGATCCTGGCCCACGGTAGCGCCCATTCCTCTTTCGGTCATACCATGCGGGCAGCCAAAATTCAATTCCAGGCCATGGGCACCGGTGTCTTCTACTTTCTTAATTAATTCGTGCCAACTGTTGCGGTCATTATCCGCCATGAGTGAAACGATCATAGCCCTGTCGGGAAATAATTTAATACACTCGGCGATCTCTTGCAGGTTGATATCAAGCGGCCGGTCGGAGATGAGTTCGATATTATTAAATCCCATTACCCGCTGGCCACCATAGTCGACGGCGGAATATCGCGACGACACATTCTTTACCTGCGATCCAAGTGTTTTCCAGACCACACCACCCCAACCTGCTTCAAATGCCCTTAGCACATTATATTTCTTATCAGTCGGTGGTGCGCTCGCTAACCAAAATGGGTTAGGAGAGTGTATGCCGAGAAAACTAGAATGTATATTAGCCATGGTGAATTTATTTTTTGGGTTTTTTACCACATAGAATCATAGTTATATAGTTTACACATAGGAAAAAACCAAAATCAAAACTTTGTAATTTTTTTCAGGTAAAAACTATGATGATCTTTGTTTCTATGATACTACCCGCCTGCCGGTAGGCAGGTGTGGTAAAAAAGCCAATTAAGTTAAATTCAAATAATTCAAAATACTATTTGCCGCTTCTTTTCCCGCCTGAACAGCATCAACGACCTCCTTACCGCCGTTCACACAATCACCCCCGGCAAATACCCCTGCGAGGTTTGTGGCCTGCTCTTTATCGATCACAACCTTTCCCTGTTTATTTACAATACCATTTGCGTTTATCAAATCTTCGAATGGAGTTTGACCAGCAGCTTTAATTACCATATCGACATCCAGTATAAATGTATCACCTGTGTCAACTGGTGCACGTCGTCCACTGGCATCTGGTGCCCCTAATTGCATTTTACTACAAACCAGTTGTGATACATTTCCAGCTTCACCTTTTATTTCTTTGGGCGCTGCCAGCCAGATGATTTCACATCCGTCGAGTTTTGCAATATCCAGTTCCACATCGGTACAGGGTTTTTCCTCTTCCGTTCTCCGGTACACGAGCGTTACTTCTTTTGCGCCGAGGCGTTTTGCCTGCGTGGCTGCATCGATTGCAGTCATTCCCATGCCTATCACTGCTACTTTATCGCCAACCGGCACGGCAGGATAACCCTTGTCGCGTAATTCATAAATAAAACCAATAGCGTCCACCACACCAGTTAACTCTTCACCAGGTATGGAAAGTTGCCTTGCTACTCCCACGCCGATGGCAATATATACCGCGTCATAATTTTTTTGGAGATCGGCCAGGGAGATATTTTTACCGAGTTCATTGTCGTAATGTATGGTGATGCCTCCAATGGATGTTATATAATTTACTTCGTCTTCACAAAACTGTGGTGTTACTTTATACGCTGCGATACCATACGTCATCAATCCACCGCCCTTACTTTCTTTTTCAAAGATGGACACATCTATTCCTTCGCGACTTAATGTATGTGCACAGCTCAATCCGGCAGGACCGGCACCAATGATGGCAACTTTTTTACCGGTAGAAGGCTTCCGTTCAAAAAGCTGCCAGTTATTCTCCAGGGCTTTTTCAGTAGAAAAACGCTGCAGCTTCGCAATAGGAATAGGCTGCTCCTCCAGCAAATTATATACACAGGCACCCTCACACAATTTTTCGACAGGACATACTTTCGAACAACCTGCACCCATGATGTTGGATGAAAAAATAGTATGTGCCGATCCTTTGAAATTTTCAGTTACAATCTGTTTGATAAACTTGGGAACATCAATACCTGTGGGACATGATTTGGTACACGGCGCATCATAACAAAACAGGCAACGATTGGCTTCCACCTGCGCCGCTGTTTTATTTTCAAAAGGCGGGTGAATGTCGCTGAAGTTTTGTTCGTATTCCGAAGAAGATAATCTATTATTTTCAATAGCCATAAATACCAATGTGAAAATGTGGAAATGAAATGTGCAAATTTGATAAATCGAATAAGATTTTAAGTAGCCGACTAATGTTCAATTTTCACATTTTCATATTTCCACATTTAAATTATAACTCTATTAATTTTCCATAAGTTTCCGGTCTCCGGTCTCTAAAAAATTGCCATACGCTTCTCACTTCTTCGATCATGTCGAGGTCGAAATCGGCGATTAGCAGTTCATCTTTGTCTTCACTGGCCTGCGCGAAAATCTGTCCGCGGGGATCTACGAAATACGACGAGCCATAAAATTTTCCGAGATTCCACGGCTTTTCATTTCCTACTCTATTGATGCAACCCATAAAGTAACCGTTGGCTGCTGCATGCGCAGGTTGTTCCAGTTTCCACAAATACTGGCTCAACCCGGCAACCGTTGCTGATGGATTGTATACAATCTCTGCACCATTCAATCCTAATATCCTGGCCCCATCAGGAAAATGCCTGTCGTAACAAATGTAAACTCCCACTTTTGCATACTTGGTTTGAAACACCGGGTACCCCAGGTTTCCGGGTTTGAAAAAAAACTTTTCCCAAAATCCGGATGTATGCGGGATATGATTTTTTCGATATTTACCAAGGTACTTACCATCGGCATCAATTACCGCAGCCGTATTGTAAAGCACACCTGCCTGTTCTTTTTCATATACAGGAACGATCATCACCATGTTGTATTTGCGTGCATACTCCTGCATTCTTTCGATCGTAGGGCCGGGCACTGTTTCTGCCGATTCATACCAGGCTTTGTCCTGCCCCGGGCAGAAGTACGGTGTGTTGAAAATTTCCTGGAAGCAAAGTATCTGCACACCTTTTTTCCCAGCCTCTTCTACCAATGGCAAATGCTTTTGCACCATGGCTTCCTTTATTTCTTCAATAGTTCCTTCACCTTCCGATTTAGGAAGGCTCATCTGTATTAATCCTGATTTGATAATTCGCGGCATGATAGCTGTTTTGTAGTTAATGCTTTTGAATGACAACAAATCCCTAAACGGGTCTGCTGATTATATTTTTCCATCTACTTTATTTCTTCTAATAAATTTTCCATATCCTTTTGGTAGCAGGCAATTGTTGTTTTCGATGGCAACCTGTCCACGTAATACAACTGTTTTCACTTTTCCCGTTATTTCCCAACCCTCATATCCACTATAATCAACATTCATATGGTGGGTTTTGGCAGACAATGTATGTTTTTCCTGCGGATCGAAGATCACAATGTCGGCATCGCTTCCTGGTGCGATCGTGCCTTTGCGTGGAAACATCCCAAATATCCTGGCCGGGTTGGTACAGGCTACTTCCACATATTTATTTAAACTGATTCGTCCTTTGTTTACGCCTTCACTATACAACAGTTCCATTCGATTTTCGATTGCAGGATGCCCGTTTGGTATTTTTGAAAAATCATCTTTGCCCATTAGTTTTTGTTCCCATTTAAAAGGGCAGTGATCCGTGGCTACTACCTGCACCAGCCCCTGGTTGATGCCCGCCCACAAAGTAGCCTGGTCTTTTTTCTCGCGCAACGGTGGACTCATCACCCATTTTGCTCCCTCAAAATCTTTTTCATATAACGATGCATCCAGTATCAGGTATTGTATGCATGTTTCGACAAATACCTTTTGATTTCTGAGGGTGGCGCGACGTACTGCATTTAATGCACCCTCACAGGTGAGATGAACAATATAACCCGGGCAACCCGTATAGTTGGCCATATCGGCAAATCGTTCGCTGGCTTCCGCTTCTGTAACCTCTGGTTGCGATAGATAATGGTATAAAGGACTAAGTTTTCCTTCCGATCTATGCCTTGCGATAAGGTAGTCGATCATATCGCCATTCGTAGCATGTACATTTATCAGGCCGCCATGTTTTTTCACTTCTTCCATCAGTCCTACCATTTGCCTGTCGTCGATCATCAGCGCTCCTTTGTAGGCCATGAATGTTTTGAATGAAACAATGCCTTCCTTTTCGATCATCTCCTGTACTTCTTTCTTTGTTTGGTCGTTGAAATCGGTAACAGCCATGTGAAAGCTGTAATCTCCTATGCAGTTGCCATCACTACGGCCTCTCCATTCCTCCAGCGCAGCACGTAGCGAATTGCCCTGCTTTTGTAAAATAAAATCGATGACCATGGTAGTACCGCCGTACAATGCAGCTCGAGTACCCGTTTCATAATTATCGCTGGAAAATGTGCCCATAAATGGCATATCAAGATGCACATGCGGATCGATACCTCCTGGAAAAACAAGTTTGCCAGAAGCATCGATTTCTTTTGCCGCTTTTACATCCAGGTTTTTCCCAATCGTCTTAATAGTTTCACCTTCCACCAGTATATCGGCAGTGTAATCTTCCGAAGCAGTAATGATCCTTCCATTGCGAATTAACAACGACATAATTATTCATTTATGACTACCTGGGTAAATCAACTATTACTTCCTCCCGCACACCACGAACTGTGGCAGTAGTTCTGGCCGCCATTTTTTTCATAAAGAGCCAGTACACAAAACCGCTAACGAGGAAGCCCACAAACCAGGCATAATTATATAAATGAGAAATCCATCCCGGGAAAGCAGTTGATGAAACAAGTTTTACCTGCAATAAAAAGCCTGGTATATTCGGAACAATGCCAAGTAACAGGGCAAAAATGGCAAAACGATTGAATCCACTCGTAAAGCGGTATTGTCCATTTGGATTATAGAGATCCGGCACATCGAGCATTTGTTTCCTGATAAAATAATAATCCACGATCATGATACCGCCAATGGGTCCCAGCAAACTTGAATAAGCGATGAGCCAGGTAAAAATATATTGCGAAGGATCTGCAATCAGCTTCCACGGAAATATTAATATGCCTATAATGCCGGTGATATATCCACCAGTACGGAAATTAATCTTACGCGGAGCAAGGTTGGCAAAATCGTTGGCCGGGCTTACAATATTAGCAGCGATATTAGTAGCAAGTGTAGAAATGGCAACTGCTATCATGGCGATGCTAACCATTAATTTATTGTCAAACCGTCCCGCAAGCACTACCGGGTCCCAGATGGTGCTGCCGTATACGATTGCTGTCGCAGACGTGACGACTACGCCAATGAAAGCAAATAATGTCATGGAAGGAGGGAGGCCGATTGCCTGTCCGCGTATCTGCGCTTTTTGTGATACAGCATATCTTGTAAAGTCGGGAATATTCAACGACAGGGTGGCCCAGAACCCCACCATACCTGTGAGCGCAGGAAAAAAATAATTCCAGAATGCTGCACCCTGGAGTTTTGCAGGTTGTTCGAGTATCGGGCCAAGTCCATTGGCCGCATCAATTGCCCATATTAATAACGCTACTGCTGCCAGTGGTAAAAAGATCGCTTTAAATACTAATAGCTTCCGGATACTTTCCACGCCAAGGTATACAATCCACATATTCAGCAGCCAGAAAAGAAAAAAACAAATCGCCGGACCTGTTTCCAAACCAAACGATGCAGGTAATACAGGCGGGAGTGTTGATAGTGAGGGAAACCAAAGCCGCAACATTTGGTAAAGTGCAAATCCTCCAATCCATGTTTGTATACCAAACCATCCGCACGCAACAATCGCGCGCAATATCGCGGGGATGTTTGCGCCTTTAGTACCAAAACTTGCACGTACCAGCACGGGAAAGGGGATACCATATTTTGCTCCTGCATGTCCATTTAATATCATGGGCACAAGCACAATGGTATTAGCGATAAATATTGTCAGGATGGCTTGCCACCAGTTCATACCTCCTTCAATCAACGAACTGGCCAGCATGTACGTAGGTATGCAAAGGCTCATGCTGATCCATAACGCTGCATAGTTCCAGGTATTCCATTTGCGCCTGGATGGTGGTACAGGTGCAAGGTCTGCATTTACCAGGCTTGAATCAGGTATGTTTGATATTTCGGGCATGAAAAAAAATTACTATTATCTCTTATTGCCGGAGTGCTGCTATTTTATCGGCTGGTTTTGCAGTTGCAACTTATGCTGCTCACAATGTTCGTCGGCAATCGCCACCGCCTGGCTGATTATTTCCAATCCTTCGTCGATCTGCGCTTTTGTGACAATCAGTGGTGGTGCAATAAAAATATAACTCCAGCGAACAAAGGTGTACATGCCGAGTTGTTTTATTTTGGCCGCCACCTTATTCATTACAGCCATCTCATCGGGTTTGGCATTGAATGGAGCCATTGGTTCTTTTGTATCGCGATTCTTCACCAGTTCCAAACAGCCGAGTAAGCCGGTATTTCTCCAGTCGCCGATACTGTGATGTTTTTGTTTCATTTTCTCAACCTGTTGATCCAGGTATTTTCCCATTTCAGCAGCATGCGCAATAAGGTTATCATCTTCATACACCTTCAACATTTCGAGCGCTGCAGCACAGCTTACAGGATGCGCGCTATAGGTAAGACCAAGTGGTAGCATGCTATCGTCGTATTTTGCAGCGATCTTTTCAGATACCATCAGGCAGCCAAAGGGGAGATAACCGGAAGTGAGACCTTTAGCCATCGCGATCATATCCGGAACGATACCATGATTTTCAAAACCAAACCATTTGCCGGTACGGCCAAAACCACTCATTACTTCATCGATGATGACAAGTATACCATGTTTCTTACAGATATTACTAACCTGCTGCAGGTAACCGTCGGGATATTTCAAACAACCGGACGAACCTGATTCGCCTTCCAGCAAGATCGCAGCGATATTGCCCGGACCTTCATAAGCGATCAATCTTTCGAGCTGTGCTACTGCATCTTTTAACAATGTATCGTCACCATGTGGCCATCTGTACCTGTAAGGAATATCGATATGAACAAAATTCGGTGCCTGCTGCGCGTCGGCTGGAAGTTTACGCGGATCTCCACCTGCCGACATCACACCATAGGTAGAACCATGATAGGATTGGTAGCGCGCAATTATTTTATGGCGCCCGGTATATAGCCTTGCGAGTTTGATAGCATTTTCAATAGATGTAGCTCCGCATAAAGTAAAAAACGCTTTGTTGAGACCTTTAGGGCAAATAGAAGCCAGCTTTTTTCCAAGTTCACCGCGTGCTTTGGTGACGCATGAGGGCGTAACATAACTTACTTCCTGCATTTGTTTCATCACTGCACTGGTGATGCGTTGATCACCATGCCCGATGTTTACATTCATCAGGCCGGAAGAAAAGTCGAGATATTTTTTGTCGTCGTAATCATAAAGGTAAACTCCTTCACCGTATTTAACGGCAATGGGATCGATGCCTTTTTGTTTGCTCCAGGAAAAGAGCGTATAGTCAAGGTTGTCCTGGATTATCTGTTGTGCTTCGCTTGTTGTTGACTTAGGTATTGTTTGAGAGGCCATATTTTATAGGAGTAGTTATTCTTTAATCTATGCTTATCTATGCTCCTATGATTCTATGTGGTAAATTATGGCTTCCCTTATAGAAATGCCCGAGAATTGAGGCCATAGTTTTACCACATA
>CBFGYO010000130.1:0-11615 GCA_965652975.1 uncultured Chitinophagaceae bacterium
TTGAATGATATTATAAGCTTTTGCATCCTTTTTAAACTCATTATCTGCAAGCTTGCCCGTAAACTGTACATTACCACCCACTCACAGAATAGTTTTGTAAGTTTGGTAAACAGGTGTCTGAGAAAATTCAACCCATGGCCGCCATGCATTCCGCATATAAGTATTTAATTATTTCAATTTGTTTGGCAACGACCGCCTGCAAGTCCGAACAGAAAGAAAAAGAGGACGCAGATAGCTTAAAAGATTCTTCCACCCATATAATCAGTTGCGGTTCCAGCCTTCCCGCTCGCTTCCCATCTGGCAGTCCGGATTCAAATCACAGCAAGGCCGGAACAGCCGGGCACGAGGGAATGGTGTGGATCGATGGCGGCGAATTTTCTATGGGTGCCGCAGATAAGGACGGCCGAGAGGATGAATATCCTGTTCATACCGTTTGTGTGAAAGGATTTTGGATGGATGCTACAGAAGTCACCAATGCACAATTTGCCAAATTTGTTGAAGCAACCGGCTATATAACCACCGCTGAAAGAAAACCGGATTGGGAAGAATTGAAAAAGCAGGTGAGTGCCGATACACCGCGCCCGGCGGACAGCCTGCTCGTAGCATCTTCACTGGTGTTTACACCTCCGGCACACGCCATTGAGCTTACTGATGCAAGCCAGTGGTGGCGCTGGACGAAAAACGCAGACTGGCGTCACCCGCAAGGCCCGGGCAGTACCATAAAAGGGAAAGAAAATTATCCCGTCGTTCATATATCATGGGATGATGCCAATGCTTATGCAAAATGGGCGGGCAAACGATTACCAACAGAAGCCGAGTGGGAATATGCTGCACGTGGCGGCCTGCAGGCACAACCTTATACATGGGGAACAGAAGAACCCGAGCACCGCACGCCGAAAGCAAATATCTGGCAGGGACATTTTCCTGATAACAATACCAATTGGGATGGATATAAGAGGCTGGCGCCTGTAAAAAGCTTTTTACCAAATAAAAAAGGCCTGTATGATATGGCCGGTAATGTGTGGGAATGGTGCCAGGACTGGTACCGACCGGATTATTATCAGCAGGTAGCGGATAAGGTTACACAAAATCCTACCGGTCCGTCGAGCAGTCATGATCCCAATGCACCCAATATGCCGAAGCGGGTGGTAAGAGGTGGTTCATTTCTTTGCCACGAATCGTATTGTGCAAGTTATCGTGTATCAGCCCGCATGAGCACATCGCCGGATACGGGTCTCGAGCATACAGGCTTTCGTTGCGTGGCTGATTAAACGAGGCATGTTTGTTTTGGCAAAATCGAAAACGATTTTAATTGACATGTATAACAGGTTAAAATAAGTTCAGGACATTGGATAAACCATAAGTATGTATCAGATCATGAAAAGAAAACGATGTTCAATTGCCATGCATTTATTATTGCTGGCTTGTTTTCTTTTCGGTGACGTACATGCCCAGGAAAAACGTACCGATACAGTTGCGCAAAAAGATGTAACTGATATACTGAAGAAAATTTTTAAAAAGAAACCCGACACCAGCCAGGCTGCGAAAACAACACCCGGTATTGCCATCCTTCCCACACTTAGTTACAATCCGAGTTTTGGTTTTATGATCGGCGCCAAGATAGCCGGAGGCAAACAATTTGGCCGGCCGGAGGATACAGATTATTCCATATTTGGACTGGAAGGAGTTTATACAACCAAGGGCATTATTAATATACAGGCGAGACACAATATTTTTATAGCCAACAATAAATTAAACTGGCAGGGCAACTGGCAAATTGCAAAGTATGGGATTATAGACTACGGCTTGGGGACGAATACAAGTAGTTACAAAGGACGCGGGTTTAGTATCAATGAATTTCCGGTAGTGAATGCCGACAGTGCCTTTCCTATCCAGTACAAGTGCATCAGGTTGTGGGAGAAAGTTTATACTAACATAGGCACAGATATGTTTGTAGGTGCAGGGTTAAGCTTTGATTTTTTTAACGATATACGGGACGAAAAACGTTTGGAAGGCAAATCAACTCCTCATCACCGATACAGCCGGCGTAATGATTATGACTCTGTAAAATATGCAGCGAATGGATTGCTTGTGGCCTTTCAATACAACACCAGGGAACACCCGGTGCGATCATATGGCGGTGTTTATTTCGATTTTTTCTTTCGCTTCAATCAAACCTGGCTGGGCAGCACAAAAAATTCAATTCAGATGCAATGGGATCTCAGGAAATACTGGTCGCTTAGCAAACGTAATCCCGAACATGTGATCGCTTTCTGGCACTGGGCATCTTTCCTGTTGGGCGGAAGCCTCCCTTATCTGCAATTGCCGGCAACAGCTACTGATACGTATGCAAGAAGCGGCCGTGGCTTTACCCTGAGTCGCTTCAAAGGTCCTTCTTATGCCTACTTTGAAACCGAATATCGTTTTCCAATCACCCGCAATAAACTAATCAGTGGCGTAGGCTTCCTGAATGTGCAAACGGCTTCTGATGATCTGCGCCAGGGCGTCTTTAGCTACTGGGTGCCTGCAGGCGGAGCCGGCCTGCGTATACTTTTCCAAAAGCAAAGTCGTACTACACTTTGTATCGATATTGCGAAGGGCAGGTTTGGCTCGTCGGGGATTTTCTTCGGCTTAAATGAAGCCTTTTAAGAAGATAATAGTGAATAGATAATAGATAATAGTGTTTTGAGTTGGAATTTTCTTCGGTATGAGGTATTTCACTAAAGCGGGGTAAAATTTGAACCCGAGAAAACTATTATCTATTCACTATTATCTAAAAAAAAAGCAGTCCCCGAAGAGACTGCTGCTACTAACATGGGTACGGCGTTATTTTATGAGGTCGTACCTCAATAGGAGTTCGTGTGCACCCGCGCCACCGTCGAAACTGCTCACTGGTTTATCATAGATGTCGAAAGAATATCCGAACGTGAATTTCTTATGCAATTTGAGTCCCGCACTAAGTATGAAACTTTGTTTTACTCGATAGCCTACACCCCACCAAAACACTTCGCTATGTTCCACCCTGGCGCCCACCTGGCATTCGGTAGGAGCGTTGGGCAAATAAATAACCAGGAAGTTGGGTGTGATGCTTGTGTTGGCATCGGGATACCATTTATAAGATCCGTGAAAAAAATAATGGCGGTAAAGACGTCCCACTTCTGTTGGAGTAAGGTTGCCGTTATAAAAATCCAATTTGGATTGTATGAGCTGTGAAGCAGATGCACCGAGTTGTAATTTTTTCCCGGTATAGGAAATACCAAATCCTGCATCAAACTTAAAACGGGTATCTGTATTGCCAAGAGCAGGGTCGGAACCGAGTGTTTGGCCCAGTTTTTCCCTGTCTAATGAAAATTGGATTCCGCGTGCTTCAATGCCCAACGAAAAAATACCTTCGTTTTTCATTGTAATGTGTTTGGCAAATGCCAGTTGCACACCAGTGCGTTTAGTCGGTCCCGTTTTGTCGGTATAAACATAACCACCCAATCCAATTTGTTGAGCTGGTAATTTAAATGAGCCGAATACGGTAGCCGTTCGTGGGTTGCCACTAATTCCGCTCCATTGTGTGCGATAAGTAGCTCCCACAAAACTCGATGAGTGGGTACCTGCCATCGAAGGGTTGTGCAACACTCCCTGCATGTCGTACAGGGATGAAGTATGTAGCTGTTGTGCCTTTACCTGTGTAATGGAGCCAGCCAGTAACAGTATTATAATTGCTTTTTTCATTTTATATCTTTTGGTTGGTTATCTTAAAATTGTTACGTCACCTTTCAGGGTAATAGTCTTGCCTGCAATCGTTTTGTAAGTGACATTATAGTAATAAGTGCCATCTGCCACAGGTTTACCATTATAATTACCGTTCCAGTCGTTCTGATAATTATCATTTTTGTATACGGTGTTTCCATAACGGTTGAAGACTGCTACTGATACCTGTTTTGTGCAAGCGCTGCCGCTGGTTACAAGCCACAGGTCATTAGCACCATCACCATTTGGTGTGAATGCATTCATTACATTCAGGCAATTGGTAAGTACTGTTATTACCACCTGGTCGGTTGACGTACAATTATTATTGTTAACCACGGAAAGCGTATAGGTTGTTGTGGTCGTTGGTTTTGCAATGGGGGTAAAAGAGTTGGCATTGCTCAGCGTGTTGGCTGGCGACCATGCGATGGTTACAAAATTCGTAGCTGATCCCTGCAATTGCACTTCATCACCTATAACAATTGTTTTATCAGCACCAGCACTGATTACCGGGTTGGCTTTGATGCCGATGTTGACAGTTTTAGACTGCGTACATCCATTTAGTGATGCCGTAACAGTGAATGCTGCATTGCTGTTGACAGTTGCAACAGGATTGTTGATCGAAGTGCTGGATAGGCCCGTTGCAGGCGACCATGCATATGTGGCCGTGGCACCATTGGCTGTTGCAAGCATCGGTACTGGTGCACCGGCACATACAACTGTGTCGCGATTTACGGTAAGAGTAAGGTTGTTGTCAAATCCAACCGTTACACTTTTCGTAATTGTTTCACAACCCGCATCTTTTATAATCAGGTTTTTCACACCCTGGGTCAATCCAGTGAAAACATTTGTCGACTGGAATGCTCCTCCATTGATGCTATAAGAATAAGGTGCAATTCCACCAACAGGTGTTACTGTAATGCTTCCTGCAGAAGGATTCGTACACGTGGCATTTACAACAGTCTCTGAAGTAGACATTGTATATAATGTTGCGTTACCATACTCCATCATTGAAGCTGTTTGTGTGCTGATACCCCCGCCAAATCCAGGAACGGTATGCATTACATAAAGCTTTTTACTGTCAAGTGGACCGGGGATTTTTGGGTAAATTGAAATATTCTGTACTCCCATTGGAGAAACATCATAGGTCCAGCTTGCCCAGCCGTCGGTTGTTTTCATGATTGTGCTACTTGACTGGATATAACCACTGAGTGCATCATTCATGATAATGTTGTTCCATGTAGAAAATGCAGTGATAGGACTCGGGCCTGCAGGTACTGCAATAGTGATATCGGTCCACGTTTCACCTGCGTCAGTGGAGCGGAATAATCTCCTGTTGTTGCCACCAACATAAATTGTTTTACCATTTACCACGCTCAATGCAGTGTAATTGGCGGTTGTAGTTGCAAACGCTAATGTATCCGGGCTTTTATCAACCCATGTAGCACCACCGTCAATGGTACGGTACACTTTTCCACGGTTAAAACTTATATATCCCGTATCCTGGTTTGCAAATTTTATACTTCTTGGTTGCGGTGCAAGGTTACCCACCGGAAATGTTTTCACCGTATCCCATACTGGTGAAGCAGCGTTTGCGTTTAGCGTTCGGAATATAACTGTGCGCTCTACCACTGGAGAAAAGCGGTAGCCAGCAGCAAATGCACGGTCGGTACCTACCGTAGTAAATGCATTAATACCACCATTGATATTCGGTTCGGTAAAAATTACATCGTTGGTAGATCCCTGGTCTATTGATTTGTATACACTATTGAAGGTGCTAAAGAACATGGTATTTACGCTTGGGTATCGTACCACACCCAGGCCGGTTTGCGATGCTTCGAATACGGGGCTTGAGTTATTGATCCAGGTTTTACCACCATCGTTTGTTTTCAGAATGGTACCAGATGTTCCTACAATCACACCGTTATTGCAATCTGCCCAATCCATATCGGTAAAGGAAAAGAACAAAGGTCGAAGATTCTTATAGGTAGATTGCCATGGCGAGCCGGGAAGAGAATCCCAGGTAAGACCGTTCCTCATACCTACAACAATTCGACCATTTGGAGTGATATCCAGCGCCTGCGCACCCCAATGCGCATAGTTAACCGTTGTGGGAGTGGGTTTGGAATAACCCCATGTGTCGCCATTGTCAGTAGTAAAAATTACGGCGTTGCCCTGGGTGGCGAATATCTTATTGCCTGGTCCTTTTTTCAGGTGAAATCCCTGTCCGGCAACAGTAGATAGAGACGATGGAAAAGGAGTAGCCGTAGAATTCAACCAAACAATTACTTCATATTTTCCTCTTTCGTATGCCCCGTAAATAGCGGGAACCGCGTTGGCTGTGCTGTCATTTTTCCCTGTTCTTACACGCATAATGATATTGTTATTCAGGCTTGCTAACAATACCAGCGAGTCGTTGATGCCAAGAAGAGCCTTGTAACTTTGTGTGGAAGGCGGATGGTTGCCCGCTGCTCCAGTGGCTGCAGTAATTCCGAACTTGGTGCGATGTAAACTATAATCTTTCAATACACCTTTTTCATATTTCCAAAGAATAGCGCTCAGGTTGCCATTGGCATTTGCTGAACCACATATATAACCAACTGAATCATTTACAAAATGAATGCGCAGTATTTCGGTTGTATTAAAACCACTAACAGCAGTATTATTTTGCGCCGGTCTGAATGGCGATACCAATGAATCCCAGGTAGCGCCACCGTTTTTGGTAAAATATACTTTAGGTGCTGCATCCGGGCTGCTGGAACTCGCGGAGCTAAGGAGAGCCTGTCCCCCGATGTACCCGGTATCCTTGTTCAGGAAGTGCAGGCCATTAATGTTTTTGTTAGTGTAATAAAGTGGATTGGAAACTGTATTCCACGTAATACCACCATCGGTACTTTTAATCATCAGTCCCTGGGTGCCTACTGCATAAGCGATCGTAGGTGTTACAAAGTGTACGTCATTAAATGTAGGAACGGCTATAGTATTGCTAGGTGTAACAAATTTGAAGGGCAGTGATTGCCAATTACGCCCGCCATCCGTTGTACGCGCCAGCCCCCCGTTCTCGCCCACAGCAAGTCCGACATTATCATTAATAAACGACATATCATTCATGTTATATCCGTGCTGCAACGGATTTGTGAATTTCCATGGGCTCGTGCCCATGGGAGGATTGAGCTGTGCATGTGAATAAGAGCCGATAACCAGTAGAAAGATTACAATACAGCAGTTGATCTTTCTCGTTAAGCAGAGTTTTGCCATCATAGTGCTTTTAGTGTTTTGGTAAATGAGATAAGGGCAGGAAGGTTTTTGAGGCCACAATGATATTTTCTCTGCAAAAAATACTTGTAGAATTAGTTCTACGGTACAGGGATATTAATTACAGAATTTAGCTGATCATACTGAAGGCTAATTACATGCGCACATTTTCGAAATATTTTTTTTGTGTTTTTTTAATCCTTAAAACTTGTCCCACATTTGCACAGCAGCCAGAAGCCAATATTTGGTATTTTGGCCGCTTTATGGGGCTGGATTTCAGCAGTGGTGTACCAGTTCCTCTAAATGATGGGAAATTGAATACCGATGAAGGTGTTGCAACCATCAGCGATGCAAATGGCAAACTTCTCTTCTATACCGACGGCAGCACCATCTATAATCGCTTACACGGCGTAATGCCCAATGGAACAGGCTTATTTGGAAATTATTCTTCTACGCAATCCGCCGTTATCGTTCCAAAGATTGGTGACAACTCTAGATATTATGTATTTACAGTGGATGCTACCGGCGGGCCACGGGGACTAACTTATTCCATCGTCAATATGACCCTGGACAATGGACGGGGAGATGTAGAAAGCAAGAATATTCCACTGCAGCTTAATGTAACAGAAAAAGTAACTGCCGTCAGGCATTGCAATAACCGCGACATCTGGGTTCTCGCCCACGGCACAGGCTCGAATACTTATTACGCTTTTCTTGTAACTACTGCAGGTATTATTTCAACCCCCGTTATTAGTAATACCGGTGCTATTTTACCTCTCACAGACTCAGCAACCTTAGGATATCTAAAGGCTTCACCAGATGGAAAACGCCTGGCTGCTGCCAACTGGACCATCAATGCTGAAGTAAGTGATTTCAACAACCAGACTGGTGTTGTTTCCAACACTTATGATATATTTCTTCCTTCAGAAAAATATTTCTGGGCATATGGTATCGAGTTTTCATCAAACAGCCAGGTACTGTATACCACGGTTTTCTATACCGATCCGGCCAATGCACAGAAACGAAATGCATTGTTCCAGTTTGATCTGTCGCAGCCGACTCCTGCAGCAGTAAGAGCTTCGAGGTTCCAGGTAGCAGGCAACTCAGACAATATCATAACCATGGGAGCACTACAGGTAGCTACCGATGGCAAAATGTACATGTCGATGAACGTGTACCAATATTTATCATGTGTCAATAATCCCAACGTGCCTGGGGCAGGCTGTAATTTTACGCTGAAGGCTGTGCAGTTTTCGTTACCACAACAAAAATGTTCATGGGGTTTACCAACATTTGTTCAAAGCTACTTTTACCCGACAGACAGTTTTACTTATGTGGTTAACTGCCCGGGGAATAAAGTGAATTTCAATTATGAACCGGCCTCCAACGTGCGTTCATTTAAATGGGATTTTGGCGACCCGGCATCGGGAGCTAATAATTCATCTTCGCTTACCAATCCCGTGCATGATTTTTCGACAGCGGGAAATTATACCGTGCAGGTAATAAAATTTACTGAGTGCGGTAGTGATACGCTGGTGCAGCAAGTTTCTACATATAACCAACAAATCAACCTGGGCAATGATACCACTGTGTGTAGTGGTACGGGAAGTATATTGTTACACGCAACTGTGCCTGGTAATATGAACCAATATTTATGGCAGGATGGAAGCACCGATTCTACATTGCGTGCTACAACTCCAGGGTTGTATTGGGTAGAAGTACGTAATAGTTTTGGTTGTATCCGGCGGGATAGTATAAATGTCAACTTTCAATCTTTACCTGTTTTCAACCTGGGTGCGGATACATCATTATGTGCAGCGCAAACTTTAACACTCAACGCTACAGTTGCAAATGCTACCCGCTATTTATGGAGCAATGGGACAACAGCGGCTTCCATCTCAGTATCGCAGGTGGGCACTTACTGGTGCGAAGTATTTAAAAATGGTTGCAGCTTCAGGGATAGCTTGCAGATCCTGTCTATAAAACCCAATGCAATTGTTGACCTGGGCAATGACCAGACATTATGCGAAGGAGTTACGGCTACACTGGATGCGAGTTTTCCTAATTCAACTTATTTATGGCAAAATGGGAGTACAAATGCAACATATACTGTAAGCAATGCAGGTACTTATTCTGTTGAAGTGTCTTATAACGGTTGTAAAACGTCAGACACGGTTGTTTTTAATTATAATCCCAAGCCGCATTTTACACTGGGGCCGGACCAGTATATCTGTCCGGGCAATACCATCACGCTGAAACCGGCTCTCGATCCAGGCTGGCAATTGCAATGGCAGGATGGAAGCTCTCATTCAACTTTTTTACTTACTCAGCCTGGCAATTATTCTTTGATGGCGTCAAACAACTGCGGGGTAGCATCGGATGAAATAATGATTGGGAAAGGTACCTGTAAAGTTTTTGTTCCCACTGGTTTTACACCAAATAACGATGGCAAGAATGACAAATTCAAAGCGGTGGGTACAGAAAACGTGACATTGTATCACATGAAAGTGTTCAATCGTTGGGGTGAACTGGTTTTTGAAACAAATGATAAATTGATGGGATGGGATGGAAAATTCAAAGGTGTTAATTTATCAACAGATGTTTTTATTTACCTGCTTCAATACAAAGAGATAAATTCTGATCAGCTTCAAATGCTAAAGGGCACAATGACATTGATCAGGTAAATATGATCGAAATAATTCTACAGTTAATTTTGTCTAATTGAATAATTTAGTAGTATAAACTTACGAATGCAACCAACGATTTTAATAGCAGATGATCACAGTATGGTTCGCACTGGATTGAAATTGATGATACAGTTGCATCTTGGGTACACCGATATCCAGGAAGTAGTAAGTTGCAACGAGTTGATGAAAGAACTGGTGAAAAGGAAATTCACGCACCTCGTGCTGGATATTATCCTTGCTGATGGCAGCACGCTTGAAGTAATTCCCAATATCCGTCGAGTATACCCGGATCTGCAAATAATGATGTTTTCCATGCAGCCGGCCGAAATTTATGGCGAGGCGCTGAAGCAATACGGCATTACGCACTATCTTTCAAAATCGGCGGGCGAAGAAGAGATCACCCAGTATTTGCGCCGTTTTTTTCGCAATGAAAAGCAATCGGCACGCCCATCTGCTCTTCAGAATATTGAGAATCCCTTTTCACATCTTGCGCCCCGGGAATTAGAGATACTCCACTACGTTTTGCAGGGAATTGGCACCAAGGCGATTGCCGAGACGCTCAACCTGAAGATGAATACAGTATCGACTATCAAAACACGCATTTATGAAAAAACAAATGCGGGTAATATCAAGGAACTAATAGAGCTGGCCACCCTATACAATGTGAATTATTGAGCAGGAAAGAGTAATTTGTCGTGACTACTGGTTACAATGAAAAGCTGGATCCTTTATTTAGTGCTTGCACTAGCAGGCAGTACAACAATTGCGCAGGAGCCTGCACAATACTACGCGCGCACTTACACTACCGACAATGGTTTGCCTTCGAACGGTATTAAAGGGTTGCAATGGGACGAAGCCACAGGATTTTTATGGATTGCGACAGAAGCAGGTATCTGTCGATTCAACGGGTTTGATTTCAGGATCTACTCAAAAGATAACACGCCTTTTATTGGATCGGAGAGAATGCAGTTTATCGTGCGCAACAATGCAGGGAAGATCTATGCGGTGGATCAATCAGGTATTATTATGACTGTTTCTGGAAACAGTTTGCTGTTTTCCGAAAAACTACGAGCACCTGCTCCCGGTAGCTTCGATAAGTTGTTCGCTATTGGCGTTTCGGATACTTTATTTCATTCCAAAAAGGATTTGAAAGACAAGCATCCATTCACATTATTATTTAATCCAGTATTGCCGGTAAACGATACTTCCTGTTATATAATTTTTGATAATCAGATTTTTTACTATTCTGCCAGTCATCATGTGGCCCAGCGCTATCCCGATACCACCGTTCGTGGACTATATGGATTTAAACTAGGCCGCGAAATCTTCTATATAGATGAAGAAATGCAGATTCATGATTTGAATGAAAATCCATCACACAACCAGCAGATCCCCGTAGTAAATGATGACAATGTTCCTTTTGTTCACCTCGATCGAAACGCTCGGGTGTACTGGTCCACTGGTATGAAAAATCCGATCATTATTAAAGGAAAGAACGCATGGATCCTATCCCGGTTTGGTAATAAAATTAAAGCATCCCTGATCTGGTCGGATATTCCAACTCGTGAGGTAATTGATTACGTTCAGTATAGCCCGGAAAAAAATCTTTTATTTCTTGGTACGCAGTCGAAGGGAATAATTATTATGAATCGCAACCGTGTGGATGCGATGAAGTATAAAAATGCGAATGCTGGGGAACAAACGGCTTATTATTCACAAGTGCGCTTGCCTGATGGTAATGTCCTTACAGGCGAAGGTCATGTAATAGGACGGCATACTAGTGCAAGTCCCAATTCCCTGCCCATCGAAGGAAAATTTGGAAACCTGGTAAGCAGCTCGGGCGATTCAGTTATTTGGTACTCCAAAGGGAGCTCCGTTGCTGGTACACATTTGTTGTATAGTTACAATGTATTATCAGGAAGAACTACTGAATAC
>CBFGYO010000131.1:0-11595 GCA_965652975.1 uncultured Chitinophagaceae bacterium
GAATGCTTCTTTATATGTTGTTGCGAAGATAACGGAAAGAGGGGAAGTGGTTTTTGAAGGCTGGGAGGATTATAAAATGGGTTGAAGAGACAGCGTTGTCATCTTTTTAAATAAAAAAGATCCTGACAAGCAGGATCCTGGTGGAGGTTACCGGAGTCGAACCGGTGACCTTTTGCATGCCATGCAAACGCTCTAGCCAGCTGAGCTAAACCCCCAAATTCGTCAGCGCTCGCTGAAAACCCATTGAAGCGGGTATAAAAACAAACGGGCGGCAAAAATAGGGATTTTAGGATATTCGCCAATGGGGGCTTAAGAGAAGTTACCGGGTCGACTCCTGTAACCTCCACAAACTATAAAGACTTGTCGTTCGAGCCTTTATTATTGTAGAAAATAAGTCAAGCCTGATTCATCTGTAACCATCATTCTATCTATTCCCAGATCCAGAACGATGACGCGTCAAAATTCCTTACTACAAACAAGCCAGCAAAGTGTCCGATTACTTTTTTACAGTTAAGCATATCTAATTCGTTTCTTTTTAGAAAGGTGATTGAACTTTCCTGGCTCTGTGCGGAAGGCAAATTTTGGATCGCAACGCTTTTGCATAGAAAATTTAAACTTCCTTCCGTTGAACGGAAAGTTCTTTCCTTATTGAAACGACAGTTGAGATATTGAATACCAAAAACGGAAACATTATTTTTTACGGGGCTGCTTTCATCATTTAAGAGTTTCATCGCGATGCCGTTATTATTGTTTGGGTTAACATGGCCGGTACCCAAAGAAGAAAAGAACAGAGGAGTTTCTCCGGTTCTCTCAAGCTCTTTGTGCAATCTTTTAAAATTGTTAATCATTGCTTCGTCCCTTTTTGATGTAAAATCAAATTGTGCATTGGCGATTAGCAATACGTCAATATAATGTCGTCCGAGAGTTTGCCTGCATTCGTCTTCATGTGTAGCCAGGTAGTTGCGAAGCACTAGCAGGTTTTTACTTAAATATTTCGTTGCTGAGGTAGTGATATTGCGAAGGATTGAATACAAAACATCTTTCTTAAAGAAAGTTGATTTCTCTAATATAATTGCAATAGCCCTTTTTGTGTATTTGCCTTCATGTCTATTTTCAAAGTCAATTCCATAAAACCATATTTTTCTTTCACTGCTCAAGGAGTCATTATGTGCTTTTATAGACTTGATAAAACTGAAGTTTGCTTCCGGATTTATGAATGATAAAAGACTGTCGTGTCCGGAAAGTAAATATTGGTTAACTAAGAATGCAGCCGAATGAGCATATTCGATGATATCGTAGCGGACATTGTATTTTTTATTCAGCGCTAGTAGTAGCTCATTTTCAAGTATGGTATTAGCTTTATTGTTGTGTGCCTGTGCAAGTATATAAAGCTGATTTTTTTCCAGGTTTTCCACGAAAGCGGCGTCAATACCTTGCCCATGAGATCTGACCAGGGTTAGAGAAAAGGTAATTAAAATCAAAAATCTCATAGGTATGATTGAGATAAAACAATATTTGCGGCAAAGGGTATGGTTCCGGATCTTTTTTATTACAAAAAGTTTCACGCAGCGATGGCGGCGATTTCGCTGCGAGCTCCGCGTGAAACCGAATCTTCTGATTGCAGTGTTTGCTACTGACTAAAATTATCCCTCTTCTTTTTTTAAAGTCGTTGCACCGGCTGATCCAAGTCTATGCCCACGTGATGCTTCTGAACTAAGGTCCATCCCAAAAACCCCGCTACAAGTGTTAAGATAAATCCTACAGCCGTTAGGGGTATTGAAATACCCAATGCAGGATTACTTTCCTCCCATTTAGGACAATTAATCCATGCTGCAACTGCAAAGCAAATTAAAGCCACAACATTGCAGATCATGTGCAAGAGCCCTGTTTTTTTTGCTCTTGTCTCTTTGGGAATAAATAGCCAGTCAATAAATCCTGGAATTGCGGCTACTGCAGCCATAATTGCCCCGGCCGTATTGGCTACGACTCCAACTCTAAACCAAAAAACGTCCTGGTTTGAACTGTAAACAAGATAACAAACAAGCGTAGCAGTATAAAAAGCTACCGGAAATCCAACAAGCATTGGATGAATGGGATGTCCCGCAATTTTTGCTTTTGAATACATGTGTAAAGATTTTTTATTAATACTACCGATGTTTCCAATGTTGTGTATGTCTGTATGTAAGACTTAGGAGAAGGTTTAGATCAGAAGGTTTAGATTAGGAACCATAGGAACGAAGGAGCCAGCATACTGGCCACGGGAGCATTTATTTCGATTTTTTGCTACAAAGCATATACCACCATTTAATAGAATCCATCCCCCGCACATCAATTAAGTGTAGACTATGCTTTTAACAAGTGCAATGCGGATATAATTTCTATACCTGGATAAGGTTGTAAAGTGGAAAGCCATCTACAGGGTATCGGAAATGGTACTTAGTAAGAAGAGAATTTCCTAATTGTATTTATTTTTATACTCCACGGGTGATAGGCCGGTAATTTTTTTAAATACGGACCTGAAAGCCTTTATATCTGCATATCCCACATCGTACATCACTTCGGAAACATTTTTCCGGCTTCCCTCGAGCATTTTTTTGGCGGCTTCGACCTTTACACGTTGAATATATTCTACCGGCGTATTATTGGTAGCTTTTTTAAAACGTCGTTCGAAATGACGGCGGCCTATTGCAAAGCGAGTAGCAAGTTCTTCAACGGAGATCTTTTCGGTAATATTTGTTTCAATAAATTCCTGCGCTTCACGAATGGGGGTGTCTTCGTGTCGCTTTTGGCCATTGAACATAATAAAAGGTGACTGGCTTTTTCTGTCTATTTCGATTGCAAAAAATTTGGATGCCCGAATAGCCATTTCCCGGCTTGTATATTTTTCAACAAGGTATAAAAGCAGGTTCCAGTAGGAACTGGCCCCCCCGCTTGAATACAATCCCTCTTCTTCCGTTATTATTTTATCATCAACCAGCGTAACGTCGGGAAACATACCTCTAAATTCATTTGCATAAATCCAGTGGGTGGAACATTTGCGGCCGCTTAACAGGCCCGTTGATGCAAGAAGAAATGCGCCAATACACAAACTTGCTACTTCTGCACCCTTTGCATATTGCGATTCGATCCAGGAAAAGAAACCTTTATTTACATCGATCGCTGTTGCTAAATCGCCACTTATCGCAGGAATTATAATAAGATCTGTTTTTTTAATTTCATTTATTAGTATATCCGTGTTTACCGTAAAAGAACCCTTATTCAATAATACTTCTTTGGTAAGACCAACGAGCTGAATGTTGAACATAGGTTCCTCACCCGCCTGCTCGAGAAACTGGTTGATGGTTGTAAACATATAACGAGGGTCGACAATACTTGTAAGTACTGCTTCATTGGGGACAAGAATCGAAATATGTTTCATCCTGAATTATTTTTTGTCGACGAAGTATCTTATTTGGAGTGGATGATGCTGGTATACCAAATGTAAAGGAATCCCCGCTTATAGTCAAACCCCGGGGCGGATTGTAACAGTTTGTATAAATATGTCGCATCTACCCCCAGATATGTCGCAACTGCACACGGTGTTGTCACTCATCACGTATTAGTTTTATGCCATCAAAAAACAGCTGTTGTAATCATATTTCGTAATCAATTATTAAATCAAACAGACAATGAAAAAGACTAAAATATTATATTGGGTTTTTACGGGCTTGTTTGCCATTATGATGGTAGGATCTGCCATACCGGATATTTTTAGTGTGCAGATTGCCCGTGAAGGTTTTACCAAAATTGGTATGCCTGTGTACCTACTACCATTTCTCGGTTGGGCAAAGTTTGCCGGTGTGGTGGCTATTCTATTACCAGGCTTTTCCCGCCTGAAAGAATGGGCATATGCCGGTTTGTTCTTTGATCTGATCGGAGCTACCTATGCGATTATTGCATCCGGGCAGGCAGTAGGGCAGTGGGCGCCAATGGTATTGCCAGTTGCACTTGCTGTATTGTCATACGTTTATTATCAAAAGAAAGTGCATATTAAAAACGTACACAACACTACTGTGTCCGGTGAAAAACTCCAGAAGGCAGTCGCGGCATAGCAGGTTAATCGTTTTTTGCCGGTATTAACTTTTTTTATACAAGATGAGGAAAATAATTGTTTCGTTGAATATTACACTGGATGGTTTTATTGCCAGTGAGAATTTAGCACTGGATTGGCATTTCCGCTACTGGAATGAAGAGCTTGCGCATTTTGCAACGGAACAATTGAACCGTGCCGATAGCATTATCATGGGACGTATAACTTATGAAGCCATGAAAGATTACTGGCCCGGCAAGGCATTGGACCTTTCGTATCCGCGCGAGGATATATGTTTTGCAGAAATGATGAATAGCCATACCAAGATCGTTTTTTCCAGGACCCTGGACAAATCCGGCTGGAAAAATACGCGCTTTGTGCAGGGCGCTCTTAGAAAAGAAGTTGAGAGTCTGAAGATGCAACCAGGGAAACATATTATGATATATGGCAGTTGCAGTATCGTGTCTGCATTGATGAGAAATAAATTGATCGATGAATATATTCTCTGGATACATCCCGTGGTATTGGGGAAGGGCCGTTCATTATTTGCCAGTACAAGTCAAAAAGAAAACCTGGTATTTAAATCTGTAAGAACATTTCGTTCAGGCGTGGTAGTCCTTACATACAAAACTCAATACCGTGCCGACGAATATCAAAATAAAAATTATGGAGAAATTCAATTTAAAAGATGACATCCCCGCTTTGTATGTAAAAGCGGAATCTTTTCCAAATGGCATCAAGGCTGCGCATGAAAAATTGCATCAGTTATTGGGTGATGTAAAAGACAGAAGGTTTTTTGGGATATCCAACCCGGAAAATGCAAAAGGAATAGTGTACCGTGCGGCTGTAGAGGAAGCTTATCCCGGCGAAGCTGAAAAGTACGGGTGCGAAAAGTTTATCATCCGGAAAGGTGCCTACATTAGTGAGCTGTTGACGGACTGGCAAAAAGATGAAACGGTGGTGGCCAGAACTTTCCAGCAATTGCTCGATCATCCTGGCATCGACCACAATGGGTATTGCCTCGAGATGTATTTGAATGAAAAGGATATGCGTTGCCTTGTAACATTGAAATAAGCATGAAACTTTTAATTATACCCAATGGCAGTTAGAAAAAAGCAGGCGCAAATAAAAAAGGCAGCAAAAAAAAGTGGGGTTGTAAAAAAGGTTCCCAAAAGCAATGCTGGGAAAGATGCGGAGAAAGTGGCGCTGCACATGAATGCGTTGACAACTTCGATGAAACCTGAGATAGAAGCGGTCAGGAACATTATAAAAAAGGCAAGCCCGAAAATCGGTGAGCGCATTAAATGGAACGCGCCGAGTTACTATTATAAAGAAGACCTGGTGACATTTAATGCCTGGGCGAGGGATAATGTGCACCTGGTTTTTCACCATCCGTTTATTGTAAAAATAAAATCAGTGTTGCTTGAAGGCGATTATACATCAAGAAGGATGATGTACTTCAAGGACATGAAGGAGGTGAAAAGGAATAAGAGCGAGCTGGAAAGGATTATCCGGGAATTGATTAGGATGATGGATGAGAAGAACTAATTTTTTTCTGTTAAATGGAAACATTTCAAACCACAAACGAATAATTTTTCAACTAAACTCATTTATTATGGCAACACAAATTTTTATCAACCTTCCGGTTAAGAACCTGCAACAATCCATTGACTTTTTTACGAAGCTTGGATTTACGTTTAATCCACAGTTTACCGATGATTCAGCAACCTGTATGATCATTGCAGACAATATATTCGCCATGCTCCTGACAGAAACAAGATTTAAGGATTTTACCAATAAGGATATTGTTGATGCAAAAAAGGCAACTGAAGTTTTGATTGCCCTGGATGCGGAAAGTCGGGATAAAGTAGATGAGATGATCAGCAACGCCAAAAAAGCGGGCGGCACTATCTATATGCAATCGCAGGATCACGGTTGGATGTACGCTCATGGATTCGCAGATCTTGATGGTCACCAGTGGGAGATCCTTTACATGGATAAGAATGCGATACCCCAGGATATGGCATCTGTCGAGGCACAGCAGTAAAGTGTGGTTGGATTATGATAAACAACCGTTAGGTATTCCCTTAAATGTTGCTATCGGAAAAGATGGTGAAAGTCTATAATCCGGTTTTTACTACCGTTGGCTAAGTGCTTACCGCCTTTCGCTAAAAGGTATTTATTTAGGCGATTTTATGTGTTTACTTTGACTTGTCATTCAGCAGACAGAATCTTCTAAGTATTTTTCTTCAAATCTCCAGGGCTGCCCCGTAAGGCAGCCCATTCTATTATAATTAGGGGTAATAAATAAAATTGTAAAAGGCTGGACATCCCGAATGCATTTATCCTTTATCTCAAAAAAACTGCTACCGTTTGTTAATTAATACCGGCCATTCGCTCAATACTCTCACATACTGACCCTGTAGTGAATTTTCTTTGTACAACAGAACAAAGTGAATGGAATTTATGGAACAGCTTTTTTGGGCAACAATATTGGAACTGGTGTTGGTGGTGTTACTCCTGGCCATACTGTTTGTTGCCGGGAAGGTGTTTGCACAGAGAAGCGTAGGGATGTTTACCAAACAATGCACTTCCACACCTGTAAAAGCGCGGGCGATAATCCTTCATGTAGAACAAACGGGCCAGTACTTTCATCAACAGGCGCAGGTAAAATTGCAAATGCATGTTTTCCCCGAAAAGGGAAAGCACTTCATTACCGAATGCAAACAAATTTTTTCGTTCAATGATCTTGCCGTTATACAAAATGGAATAACCGTGATGGTGCAGTACAATCCTTCCAATCCAAAAGATATTATGCTTTTAACAGCAGCATAAGAGTTCAGCACGGAGTATCCGACGTTTTACAACTTTTATCTTTTAACTTTTAACTTTTATCTCTTTTAATTATTGCACTCTTTCAGGTTATCGACACCTGCGCCACCACCTCCTTCAGCGGCACATTGATCAATATGAGCGTGCCTTCACCAGGTTTTGAAATAATATCGAGTTTGCCACCGATCATGATAGCTCTTTCTTTCATGCCTAATAAGCCGAGCGTTTTTCTTTCGCCCGTGCCTTCGAGGTCAAATCCTTTGCCGTCATCCTGTACTGTGAGATGAATTTCGGTATTAGAAACAAGCAGGTTGGCGGATACTTTTTTAGCTGCAGCATGCCTCGCTACATTGGTGAGCGATTCCTGGTACATACGAAACAAACCAGTTGCTATTGCCGGTGGTGCGGGGAGATCTTTTACCTGCGACCTGAATTCGACCGGTATATTGAACCGTCGTGTAAACTCCTGGCTATGCCATTCAAGTGCTGCTATCAACCCCAGGTCGTCGAGTATGCTTGGGCGCAACTCAGCGGCAAGTTTTCTTACAAATAATACGGCCTCGTCTACAACGGTATTCATTTCTGCAAGTTTTTCCTGCAGGTGTGCGGTGTTGGTTCCGGCGGGCATTTTTTTCTTTAGCCAGTTAAGATCCATTTTCAAGCCGGTAAGAAACTGGCCCAGTTCATCATGCATCTCCCGTGCAATATGTTTGCGTTCTTCTTCGCGGATATTTTGCTGGTGTGCCGACAGCTCGCGCAAACGTTCATTCATCTCGCGTGTTTCATTTACTTTTTGTTCGAGCGACTGTTTGGCTTTATTTATTTGGGCACTCATGGCATTGAACGCGCGTGCGAGCTTACCTACTTCGTCGCGACGATCAAGGTGCACTTGTGTGGTATAATTTCCATGAGCTATAGAGGCGGCGGCAGTAGTGAGGTTGTTGAGTGGCTTCGTGATATTCCGGCTCATCGACCAGGCAATAAAAATGCTTATGAGTAATATCAGTACGCCGATAATTATTACCCTGCTTAAAAAACGATGTGCTGTTTCCAACATCGTTTTTTCAGAAAATTCAACCATCACCTGCCAGGGTGTATTAGCGATCGGTTTGGCTACCGCCTCATACACACCACTTTTTTTCCCATATTGGTATTCATAAAGTTTTTTTGGATCAGAAATATCTACAATAAATGGAGGGACGATTGGTTTCGACATGTCAGTCCATACACTATTGTCAGAATTGCCGAAATATATTTGGGCCTGTGTGCCTATTAATCGTGTAAGCCTTTCCACTGTACCCGGAGTATTGCGTACGATACGCCAGCGCAATAAGTATCCGGTAACCTGGTCTTTGTCGATGATAGAAGTATTTATTGCATAGAAAATTGTATCTCCCACTTTGAAGAGCTTACTGATTCTTCCCGTATCCATCCGCACCCTGTTGATAAATACCGAATCGAAATGAAAATTTTTGTCGAGGTTGTTTTTTGCTGCCCTTACTAATGGACGGAAATCTTTATCCATCAGTTCGATCATCACTGTGGAGCTATCGCGGAGGAGCCCCTGCATTGCTTTGTCGGCCGACTCCGGCTGCACGGACAACAAGTTCAAATAATCCTTAACAGCCTTTTCATTTCCAGTTGATTTATTAGCCAGTATCATGGCCTGGGCCGATTGTGAAAGCATGCCACTGAGCTGATCACTTAGTGAGTGCAAACGTTCGCGACTTGTTTCCAATGCAGATTTTCTTGCTGACGAATAGGCAATGATCCCGAAAGTGATCATTACTCCTAACAATAAAATGCATATCAATAAAGGCAGTCGTTGCTGAATGGAGAAACCTCGTAAACTCATTGTTCTCTTGCCTGGTCGTATGAAAAAAGGGAAGTTCATATGTTGAGACCCGGAATCATATCTCGAATTTAAAACGTTTTTCGAAGGAATCGGATGAAACAGGATTAATTAAGTGCTTTCACGTATATAATAAGGGATTTTAGCTTGGCTCGACACGGTTCAATACCCAAAATCCACCGTTCGTTAAGTTAAACCCGCATTTCACTAATCTGTGCCGGGAAATGATTGATTACTGTTGTTTCTTTACTGTGTGGGCCTCAAAAACCAGGAACCATTAACCTTATCATCTTACTTCATAACAGGACAGGACACGGATTATTTCTCATGTGAACGGCGGTAATTTCCATTACCGCTTTTTTTTTGCGGGAATATAAGAGTGGGAAACAGTGCGGGAGCGAGCCTCCTCGCTCCCGCACTGTTCCTCACTCTCCCATTGCCTTCCTATCTTTGCAGAACAAATGTTCATTATGGGAGTTTGGAGTCAAATTGCAGAATATTTATACCTGAAGAAAAAGGATCCTGAACGTCCTACCAGTAAGTGGATTGGGTATATGCACGGTATCAATCGCATTAGCCTGCTGATCTTCCTGCTTTGCCTCATCATACTTGCAATAAAATTATTGCGTTAGGTACAGGTAAATGGAGTTTGCGGCTTTGGCGGAAGCATTTCCTTCCATGCTTAAAAGATTCTTCAGGTCTGCATAATCGTTTTTTAGCGCAGCAATCCTTGCTTTATCCATCAGCAATTGTCGCAATTCTTTTTGGAGGTTGGCTGCGGTAAGTTCTTCCTGTATAAGCTCCTTTACTACCAGCTTGTCCATTATCAGGTTGACCAATGAAATATATTTTACCCGCACAAGACGTTTGCCTATCTGGTACGAAATATAAGATCCCTTATAACAAACTACTTCGGGTACTTCAAAGAGAGCAGTCTCGAGGGTAGCAGTGCCAGAAGTAACAAGCGCTGCATGCGCGTGCATCAGTATTTCGTACGTACGTCCGCTCATGTAACTTACATTGTCGCTATTCTTCAATAGCGAGTCGTAAAATGAGTCGTCTATGCCGGGTGCTTTTGCAACGATGAAGTGGTAATCGCGAAAGTGTTTGCTTACTTCCAACATTACGGGCAATTTTTTCATTATCTCCTGCTTGCGGCTGCCGGGTAGTAGAGCAACGATCTTTTTATTTCCTGGAGTCAACGCGTGCGCAGAAGCTGGTATTTGGGAACCGGGTTCTGTCGTTTGCATTTTTGCATTCTTTTTAAAATCTTCTATGACGTCTACCAGTGGATGTCCTACATATTCTACTTCCCAATTCCATTTTTTTGCAAAATATTCTTTTTCAAAAGGAAGGATCACCAACATTTTGTCGATGCATTCTTTCATCATCCGTACACGGTTTTCTTTCCATGCCCATACTTGCGGCGAAATATAATAGATGATTTTTAATCCCTGTTGTCTTGCCCATTGTGCTATCCTGAGATTGAAACCGGGATAGTCAATTAATATCAGCGCATCAGGTTTGTATTCGAGGATATCTTTTTTACAAAATGCAAGATTGCGAAAGATCGTGCGCAGGTTCATCAGCACTTCAGAGAATCCCATAAAAGCCAGTTCGCGGTAATGTTTAACAAGATCTGCACCTGCTGCCTGCATCTTGTCGCCACCCCAGCAGCGTATATGCGCGGTAGCATCGAGTTTTTTTAATTCTTTAATAAGGTTGCTTCCGTGAAGGTCGCCCGATGCTTCTCCGGCAATAACGTAATACTTCATATAAAATCCGTTGCTGGGATTGGTACCTCAAATAAAATAATACAATAAAGATAGGCAGTTCGAAATACCTATTTAGAAATGTGAAAGTATGTGTGCCGTTTAACGATCAGGTTCAATTGAGAATCTTCAACAGCAGGATCACAATGCCATAAATCAGTGTCACAGCAAATATTCCTTTTGCCGTTTTATCGCGGTGGGTATTTACATATAGAGTAAACAATACCACATTGGCAAGCAATGACAGGGATCCTATAGAAGTAATCAGCCTGTTGGTGTTGAGAAAAAGATCGAGAAATTCTCCAAATCCTAATCCGGGAAATTTGATAAAATAAATAACTATCAATCCAAGTACTGGTCCGATCAATCCGAGAACGATTCCGAGTTTGAGGTTGTCTCTTTTGAGAATCATGGCTTCCATTGTTTTTCAAGTTGGGTCTTAAGAACGTAATTTGTCAGATCAAATTGTACTGGCACTACACTTACATAGTCATTTGCCAGTGCCCACACATCGGTATCCTTTCCCTTATCAAAGTTTACAAACTCACCCGTAAGCCAGTAGTACATTCTTCCATGCGGATCTGTGCGCTCAATAAAATCTTCTTCATATTTCGCATAAGCCTGCCTGCATATCTTGAATCCTTTCACAAGTTCTACCGGCATCGAAGGGATGTTTACATTGAGTATGGTATGCTTGTCGAGTTTTGTTTTAAGCATCATTTCCACCACCATCCTTGTATACTTACGTGCCCCGGTAAAATCTGCTTCGAGATTATAATCCAATAAAGAGAATCCTGCCGACGGTATGCTTTCAATAGCCGCTTCCACCGCAGCCGACATCGTACCGGAATAAATTACATTGATACTGTGATTGGCGCCGTGGTTGATTCCGCTCAGGCATAAGTCTGGTTTGCGATGAAGAATTTTATCAACTGCAAGCTTTACGCAATCCACCGGTGTTCCTGTGCAGGAGTACGATTCTATGCCTTCAAACTGGTTAACTTTCTGTAGCCGCAGCGGCTGACCAATGGTGATGGCGTGTCCCATACCCGATTGGGGCTTATCGGGTG